>JAEEKV010000076.1 GCA_016282595.1 Lachnospiraceae bacterium | reverse complement strand
TTTCGGGGATCAGGGCAAAAACAGCCACATCCAGAAACCGCATATTCACCACAATGGTATCTCTGGCAAGCTGCATCAGCTCGGCTGCCAGTTCCCGGATCTTATCCTCTTTGGTTTGTGTCCCCTGCTTCGTTTTTTCCATAGGCCTGTTTATGATTTGGGTTTGTTAAACCAGCTCCTGGTTTCGCAGATAGGTTTCCCTGATGATCTCCTGTACCTGCTTGCTCACAGCCTTCTTTTCCTCGCGGCTCATATCCTTCATGGAAATGGGCTTACCGTATTCGATGATAACATGGGCTTTTTTTACATAGGGCATATGAGCTTCGAAGATCTGCTCGGTATTGTTTACCGTTACCGGAATGATGGAAGCACCGGATTTTTCCGCCATTTTCAGGCTTCCGTCATGGAAGGGCAAAAGGATCTCATCGGTTTTATTTCTGGTACCCTCGGGATAGACGCAAACGGAAATACCCCTTTTCAGATACTCGATGTTCTGCAGGATCAGCTGAAGGCCCTGCTTTAAATCCTTACGATTCAAAAAGGTGCAGTACAGATTTTTCATCCAGTCGGACAGGAAGGGGTAGCGCAGCATCTCTGTTTTGGCGATGTAGCCGCAGGGATGGGGCATCCGGATATAGGTCAGGATCACGTCATAGTAGCTGCGGTGGTTGGAAACGTACAAAACCGCCTCATCCTTAGGTACGTTCTCCTCTCCGATGACGGTGACCTTGGTACCGGATAAAAAAGCAACCACTCTAAAGCCCCACTGGGCAAGAGCCAGACAGGACTTTGCTTTTGCCTTTTCGTTAAACTTGCCGATGATCCATTCGATGAGAAGGATCGGAATTCCGATGGCAAGGTACAAAACCACAAACAGTATGATCAGAATAAAACGTATCATCTCATTTCCCCTTTTTCTCAGGTGTTCCAGGTCAGACGATGAAGCTGTCCCTCGGTATTTAAACTCATAAAATTATTTTGCCGAAGGGCCTCGTAGAGCACGATGGCGACGGCATTGGATAGATTTAAGGATCTGGTCTCTCCCAGCATGGGAATACGGATACAGTCCTCTTCATAATCTACCAGGATTTCTTCGGGAATCCCCGCGGACTCTTTTCCGAACATAATAAAATCATCAGGTCCGAAATTGGCGTCCGAGTAAACCTTTTTGGCCTTGGTGGTAGCCATCCAGATCTTTGCACCGGGATGCTTCTTTTGAAAATCCTCAAAATGCAGATAGCGGGTGACGGATAACTGACTCCAATAATCCATCCCCGCCCGCTTTAATTGTTTCTCACTGAGGGAAAAACCAAGGGGCTCGATGAGATGCAGATCCGTCCCCGTAGCCACGCAGGTTCTTCCGATATTTCCTGTATTGGCCGGAATCTCCGGCTCATGTAAGACAATGTGCATAGTTTTACTTCTTATGATTGGCAATAAATCTTGCGATACGCTCCATGGCAATCTTCAGGTTATCCAGTGAATATGCGTAAGAGATTCGAAGGAAGCCCTCTCCGCAGTCACCAAAAGCCGTTCCGGGCACAACCGCTACCTCTTCTTCTTTTAACAGCTCCATGGCAAACTCTTCCGATGTCATTCCGAACTGCTTGATGCATGGGAAAACGTAGAAGGCACCAAAAGGCTCAAAGCAGGGCATTCCCATTTCCTTGAAGGCGTGCATGAGATACCGTCTTCTCTGGTTGTAAGCCTCTCGCATTTCAGCCACATCTCCATCACCGTTTCGAAGTGCCTCTATAGCCGCATACTGGCTGGTGGTGGGGGCACACATGATGGCGAACTGATGGATCTTGGTCATCTGGGACAAAATTGCGGAAGGTCCGCAGGCATATCCCAATCTCCAACCTGTCATGGCATAGGCCTTGGAAAAGCCGTTGATGAGGATGGTACGCTCTCTCATTCCGGGCAGGGCTGCAATGGAAACATGCTCGCTCTTATAGGTAAGCTCAGAGTAGATCTCATCGGAGATCACGAAAAGATCGTGTTTTTCGATGATGGGCAAAATTGCCTCCAGATCCTTTCTTTCCATAATGGCTCCCGTAGGGTTATTAGGGAAAGGCAGTACCAGGATCTTGCTCTTTTCCGTAATGGCAGCTTCCAGTTCTTCCGCCGTCAGACGGAACTCATTCTCTGCCTTCAGCTCGATGATCACAGGCTTTGCTCCTGCCAAAATGGCGCAGGGCTCATAGGATACGTAGGAGGGCTGAGGGATCAGAACCTCTTCCCCTTCTCCGGGATTGATCATGGCACGAAGGGCCAGGTCAATAGCCTCCGATCCACCCACGGTAATGAGAACCTCATCCTTGGGCTGATAGGTTACATTTAATCGTCTTTTACAATACTCACAGATCTCCGTGCGAAGCTCTACCAGACCGGAGTTGGAGGTATAAAAGGTTCTTCCTTTTTCCAGGGAATAGATACCCTCGTCCCGGATATGCCAGGGGGTATCAAAATCAGGCTCGCCCACACCCAGGGAGATGGCATCCGGCATCTCTGCTACCAGATCGAAAAACTTCCGGATCCCCGAAGGCTTTAACTGCACTACCTGTTTTGCCAAAGGATCTCTCATGGTGTCACCTTCATCCTTTCATCTACTTCATCGTTTTTCAGGATCGTACCGTGATCCTTGTATTTTTTCAGAATAAAGTGGGTTGCCGTGCTCATGACCGTTTCCAGGGTGGAAAGCTTGTCGGTTACAAAGCCGGAAACCTCCTTTAAGGTCTTACCCTCCAGGGTAACCAGAAGGTCGTAGCCACCGGAGATCAGATATACGGAATTTACTTCCGGATACTTGTAGATCCGCTCTGCGATCTTATCAAAGCCCTGTCCTCTCTGAGGGGTTACACGCACCTCAATGAGGGCGGTTACCTTCTCGATGTTGGTCTTTTCCCAATCGATGAGGGTATGGTATCCGCAGATGATCCCTTCCTCCTCCATAGCCTTCAGCTCATTGGCTACCTCGATCTCCGGCTCACCCATGATGATGGCCAGTTCCTTCAGATCGATGCGGCTGTTTTTCTCGATGATCGCCAAAATTCTCTCTCTCATCACATTCCTCCTGATGTATATCTGTTTCTGACTTACTATAGTTTACAACTTATGAAAGTGTATTTTATCATATCTGCTCACTACTTGCAATCTCTGACCGCCCCTTTCCCTCCTTTATCCAAGGGAAAAATCGTTGTCACTGTTCTTCTTTTTCAAAAGATGTTTCAGATCCGCAAAATCCGACTTTTTGGGGATGTTCAGATGCCGCACCTCTTCCCCCGCAAACAAAACTCTGTCCGCATGAGGGGTGATCTGTCCGATGTGCGCGCAGGCAAATCCCTTTTGGCACAGCAGCTTTTCGGCGGCCTTTCCGTTTTTGCAAACAAGTAAAAAGGTGCCCCCGGAAGGAAGCTCGTAGGGATTGAGCTGATAGTGGTTCAGGATCTCCACCACGCTCTGCTTCATGGGAATCTGTAACAGCTCTGCTTCCATGCCGCAGCCAAGGGTCTCTCCCAGCTCCCAAAGGGCCCCGAAGATCCCATGATCCGAAGCCTCCGAAAGGATGGGGGGAAGCTCCTCCGATAGGGAAAAGTGAGCGCGGTTTTCAAACAGCGTCTCTCCGATACCTTCTCTTAACTTCCTTGTTTTTTCCGCAAAAACGTCGCCGTTTTCAAAGGCTGCCTGCTCCAAAAGCCAGGCGGGAAATACATCTGTCAGCTCTTCTTTTTTATGCTGCAAAAGAAGGGCTGCGGTCTGCAAACCGGAATAGCCGATAACCAGAAGATCCGGCCAAAAGCTCTGATAAAGAGCCCGTAGCTTTTGCCGCTCCTTAGATCCCACCTCTTCCTCTGTCCAGTACCGTTCAGTTTCTCGTAAAAAAAGGGCGCAACAGGTTTTCTTCTCTGCGCCCTTTTGTTGATACCTTTTTTGCATCTTACTGTCCTGCGGCCGCTGCTGCGGCTGCCTCCTGCTGCTGTCTGATGGCTTCCTGCTGGAGACGAAGCGCCTCCTCCAAAGCAGCCTGCTGTGCTGCCACCGCCTGGGCGTGTGCTGCTTCAGCTGCCTGGGCCGCTGCCTGTGCCGGATCCGCTACAGCACCGGAATTGATGGATGCCGCTGCCGCCCTGCACTGATCGATGCTGCCTGTGGCAAGGGCTGCCCGGATGGCTGCGGAAGCTGCGGGATCCGAGGTTGCGGTTCCCACGGAAGCGGTTCTGGGTACAGCGTTATATTTACTGCTGTTCACCAAGGTCCGGCTTTCCTCTTTTCCATCCACCGTAACGATCTTCCAAAGCTCCGCCGTATATCCCACATGAGCCGACTGGACGCTTACATAGCCCGCTCTCTGGGAAGGATCTCCCACCACCTTTTCTCCCGTGGGCTCTGTTCTGGAAAGGACCTTGCTCTCATAAGCAACCTTCCTGTTGGCAGGCCTTGTTTCATGACCGTAGATGGTAAAGGTGATATGTTTATCCGAGGTGGTAAAGCCCTCAATATAAATGGGATAATCCGTATTGTTGACAAAGCGCATATCCTTTTCCGTTCCGGAAATAGCCGCATCCTCACTGGGCTCCACATAGTTGACGATCATGGAATGATTCATGCGCTGGGTGATCTCCAGCTCCGCCCGAAGAGCCGCATTGTAAAGGGTGGTGGATACCTGACAGATACCACCTCCCAAAGACTCCACAACGATACCGGCGTTATAGGCACCCGCCAGGAAATAACCGTTTTCCTCCGTAAAGGGACTTACGGTTTTATAGGTGGAAAATTCCTCCCCGGGATAAAGCAGGGTTCCGTTGATCTTGTTGGCGCCGTTTTTCAGATTGCCGCTGCGGTTGGCACCGGAGGAGGAAAAGCTGGTGGTAAAGGTTCCCAGTACATCCTTTACAGCCGTCAGCTGCGCCTCGCTTCCCCGGGGCTCCGTGGTCTGGGCCGCCAGATCTATGGTGATGGCATCCTCTGTTTCGATGTCGGCAATGCTGTCCTTAACCGCTGTAACGGATGCGTTGATATCGATCTCCACTCCGGTCTGTCCCGGGGTATAGACAAACTCTCCGTCTTCCCTTGTAAGAGTCCCATCCACGGGCTCCACATTGTACTCGGCAGTTCTTTCCTCCAGGATCCTTCTGATGGCGTTATCATCATAGGAAAGCTCCATGGGAAATACCTTATTCTCATGCTCTAAGTCCTTCAGGGCTTTGTAACGCTGTACGATATTGCCGGATTTGCCAAGCTGCCCTGCCTCGGTGACAATCTGGTGGTTGGACCACTTCAGCCCCAGCTCCTTGGCGCTTACCACCACCTTGTTATCATTCAAGGC
>JAEEKV010000007.1 GCA_016282595.1 Lachnospiraceae bacterium | reverse complement strand
CCGGAAACCTTCAGACGGAAGATATACTCCTCTCCGATCTGCAGAAGATCCTTGAGGGTGACGGAAAAGGAAACCAGTCCGTTATCGGATGTAAAATCCGTGATCTCTCCGTTTTCCACCAGCCTGTCGCCTCCGGTATTTCGCACCTCATAGGATAAAGCGGAGATGTAATTTTCATAGGCATCCATCTGGAAGGACAGTACCCGCTCTTTTGCATCCACAGGGGTAACGCCCTCATAGACAAAGGCAGGATCCATTTCCGTCACCATACCCCGCATACAGTTGATGCGGTTTTGTCCCTGCATCACATAAACAAGGGGAAAGGTGGCGGGCTGCATATCCGCAGTCATATCCACACTCTCCCTGTTCATCACATGGTCGATGACAAAAATGGCCGCCACAAAGATCAATATGGCATAGATTGTCTTGATGATCAGTTTTTTCATCCTGTTATCCTAAAAGGCGCATCCGAAACCAATCCGTCCCGAATGCGCCATCTTACACTATCTTACTTTACTTGGAAGCTTCAATTCTGCAGATCGCCCTCTGCAATGCCGTCTGGGCACGGGCGATATCCGTTTCCGTATCGTTTTTCTCGATCCTCTCCTGAGCTCTCTGCTTTGCAGCCTGGGCACGTCCCAGATCGATCTCTGCCGGCCATTCTATGATCTCCGCCATAATGGTCATCTGATCCGGAAGGATGGTGGCAAACCCTTCATGCAGTGCTGCTTCCTTCACACTGCCTTCCTCCTCGGTGATGGTCAGAATTCCGGGTTTGACGATCACCGTCAGGGGGATATGGTGTTTTAATACGCCGATCTCGCCTTCGGTGGTATTCAGCTCCACCATCTCGACGTTGCCCTCATAAAAGACGCGGTCCGGCGTAATGATCTTTAATGCAAATTGCTTTTCATTATCCATAGTGCTCTCCCGTAGAATTCCTTATGCTCTTGCTACAACTTCGTCGATGGAGCCTGCGGAAAGGAATGCACTCTCGGGGATATCGTCATGCTTGCCCTGCAGGATCTCTTTGAAGCCGCGGATGGTCTCGGAAATGGGTACGTACTTACCTTCCATACCTGTAAACTGGGTAGCAACGAAGAAAGGCTGAGACAGGAATCTCTGGATCTTTCTTGCACGGTTAACGATGATCTTATCCTCTTCGGAAAGCTCGTCCATACCGAGGATTGCGATGATATCCTGCAGCTCTTTGTATCTCTGAAGGATCTCCTGCACGCCTCTGGCTACCTCGTAATGCTCCTGTCCTACCACTCTGGGATCCAGGATTCTGGAAGTGGATTCCAAAGGATCTACTGCAGGATAAATACCAAGCTCTGCAATGGAACGGGACAATACGGTGGTGGCATCCAGATGGGCAAAGGTAGTTGCCGGTGCCGGGTCAGTTAAGTCGTCGGCAGGTACATAAACAGCCTGTACAGAGGTGATGGAACCGTTTTTCGTAGACGTGATACGCTCCTGCAAAAGACCCATCTCCGTCTGCAGTGTGGGCTGATAACCTACTGCGGAAGGCATACGTCCCAGAAGTGCGGACACCTCGGAACCTGCCTGGGTGAAACGGAAAATGTTATCGATGAACAACAGCACGTCCTTACCGCCCTTATCACGGAAGTACTCAGCCATAGTAAGTCCCGTCAGACCAACTCTCATTCTTGCTCCGGGGGGCTCATTCATCTGTCCGAAGATCATGGTGGTTTTATCGATAACGCCTGATTCGGACATTTCATGAGACAGATCGTTTCCTTCACGGGTACGCTCGCCTACACCGGTGAATACGGAATATCCGCCGTGCTCCGTAGCGATGTTACGGATCAACTCCTGAATGAGTACCGTCTTACCTACACCTGCACCACCGAAGAGTCCGATCTTACCACCCTTCTGGTAGGGGCACAGAAGGTCAACGACCTTGATACCTGTCTCAAGAAGCTCTGTATTCGTAGATTGCTCCGCAAACTGAGGAGCGGGTCTGTGGATGGGCTCATAGCTTACATCCGTAGGTGCTTCTTTATTATCGATGGGCTCACCCAAAACGTTGAAGATACGACCCAGGGTCTTCTCTCCTACAGGTACCATAATGGGGGCTCCGGTTGCCAGCGCATCCATACCGCGCACAAGACCGTCCGTAGGTCCCATGGCGATACAACGGACCGTATCATCTCCCAGATGCTGGGCACATTCTACTACCAGGCGGCTTCCGTCATTTCGCGTAATCTCAATCGCTTCATTGACTTCGGGAAGGTGACCTCCGGAATACTTTACGTCCAGCACGGCACCTACGATCTGGGTAATCTTTCCGATTGCCTTATCTGCCATCTTAACAATCTCCTTTTCTGTATTATCGTTCTATGAACACTGTTTCTGTATCAGCTGATCGCTTCCGCACCTGCGATGATCTCCGTCAGCTCCTGTGTAATGGAGCTCTGACGCGCCCTGTTATACTGCAGGGAAAGGGCACTGATCATATCCTCTGCATTGCTGGTTGCGGAATCCATAGCCTGCATACGGGCTCCGTTTTCACTGGCAATAGCCTCTACCATACCACCGAAAACAAGGGAGGACATATACTTGGGGATCAGAAGGCTGATGGCTTCCTCATCATCCATTTCGAAATTCATCAGAAGCTTATCTGCCGGTCTCCCGCTTTCATCCTCTTCTACCCCGCTTCCCTCCGGATCCACGGGTAAAAGCTGCAGTACCGTGGGGATGTGGGATACGGTATTCTTGAATGCCGTATAGGCCAGATAGATCTCTCCGATCTTGCCCTCCGCAAAGTCCGTCAGCACGTCCTTTACGATGGTCAATGCATCAACATAGATCGGTTCATCGATCACATCGGAATAATCTCCGGCGATCTCAAATCCGGCTTTCTTAAGGGAATCCTTTCCTTTTTTACCGATGGCATAAACAACGGTATTCTCCGGCGTAAACTCCGTGCTTCTTGTCAGAAGCTTAATGACGTTGGAGTTGTAACCTCCGGCAAGTCCGCGGTTGGATGTGATCATGATCACCGCTTTTTTCCTGCCCTCGGGAATGTTCAGATAGGGATGCTGAATGCTTCCCGCTCTGACTAAAATCGCCTTCACCGTGTCATACATGTTATGAAAATAGGATTTGGACTGCTCCGCTCTTGCCTTAGCCCGCTGCAGCTTTACCGTAGATACCAGCTTCATGGCCTTGGTGATCTGCTGCGTGCTCTGAACGGATTCCCTGCGCCGCTTGATACTTCTCATGGAAGCCATATGCGTTCACCTGTTCCTTATGTTTTCTTTCCGTCGATCGTTATCTGAAGTTAGCGATCGCTTCCTCAATAGCTTTCTTTAAGATCGGCTCAGTCTCCTCGTCGATCTTCTTATTGGTGCGGATCTTCTCCGGCACTTCGGGATATTTGGTCCGGATAAACTCAAACAGCTCATTCTCAAACCGGGTAACCTGCTCCGTAGCGATCTGCAGCAGATACTTCTTGGTTGCTGCATAGATGATGATAACCTGGAACTCAACCGGTACGGGATTGTACTGAGGCTGCTTTAAGATCTCGCGGATTCTTTCACCCTGTGCAAGACGCTCCTTGGTATCTGCATCCAGCTCGGAACCGAACTGTGCGAAGGATGCCAGCTCTCTGTACTGTGCCAGCTCCACACGGATAGGTCCTGCAATCTTCTTCATAGCAGGGATCTGTGCAGCGCCACCTACACGGCTTACCGACAAACCTGCGTTAATAGCCGGACGGAAACCGGAGTTGAACATTTCTGTCTCCAGATAGATCTGACCGTCGGTAATGGAAATTACGTTGGTGGGAATGTATGCGGATACATCGCCTGCCTGGGTCTCGATGATGGGAAGGGCCGTCAGAGAACCTCCGCCGTACTCTTCGCTCATGCGGGCTGCACGCTCCAGCAGTCTGGAATGCAGGTAGAATACGTCACCGGGATAAGCCTCACGTCCGGGGGGACGACGAAGCAGCAGGGAGAGTGTACGATAAGCGGTTGCATGTTTACTCAGATCATCGTAGATCACGAGTACATCCTCGCCGTTCTCCATCCACTCTTCACCGATGGCACAACCGGAATAAGGAGCGATATACTGGAGAGGTGCCAGCTCCGAAGCGGTAGCCGCAACCACGGTGGTATATTCCATAGCACCGTATTCCTCCAGGGTCTTTACCAGGGAAGCCACGGTAGAAGCCTTCTGGCCGATGGCAACGTAAATACATTTTACGCCCTGTCCCTTCTGGTTGATGATGGTATCGATAGCGATGGCCGTCTTACCTGTCTGACGGTCACCGATGATAAGCTCTCTCTGTCCTCTTCCGATGGGTACCATGGAGTCGATAGCCTTGATACCGGTCTGAAGGGGGGTATCTACGCTCTTACGTGTGATAACGCCGGAAGCCACACGCTCGATCTGTCTGTATTTCGTGGTCTGGATCGGGCCCTTGTCATCAATAGGCTGTCCCAGGGCGTTTACAACACGTCCCAGCAGGGCGTCACCTACGGGAACCTCAACCACACGTCCCGTGGTCTTTACGATATCGCCTTCATTTACGTTTTTGCGGTTACCCAAAAGCACCGCACCAACGTTGTCCTCTTCCAGGTTCATGACCATGCCGTATTCCTGTCCGGGGAACTCCAAAAGTTCTCCCTGCATAGCCTTCTCAAGCCCATGGACTCTGGCGATCCCGTCTGCCACCTGAATGACCGTACCAACCTCAGATACTTCAAGCTCTGAGGCATATCGTTTGATCTGATCCTTGATCACCGAACTGATCTCTTCTGGTCTTAAATTCATGGATCTGTTTTCCTTTCCTTTTTATGGTTACTCGCTGCTTTACTGTGCAAGCTGAATCTTCATAAGCTCATTCTTCATATCGGCAAGACGGCTCTGGATGCTGCTATCCACAACCCGGTCCTTAATGCGGATCCGAAGGCCGCCGATGAGTGCCTCATCCACCTCAAAGTGCATCTCCATCTCCTTGTAAGAGGTGGTAGCCAAAAGCCTGTCCTCGATCTGCTTTTTCTGCGCATCAGACAGGGGGGCCGCACTGGTTACAAAGGCTTCGCCGATGCCCTTTTCCTGCTTTACCTGACGGATGAACCAGCCAAGGATCTCTTCCACTTCGCCATAGCGGTCCTTTTGCACGATGAGTCGCAAAAGTCCGGTGATCTCTTTGGAAAGATTGCTGCCGAAGACGTTCTCCACCACCTTCACCTTTTCCTCCATATCGATACGGGGATGGTTCATCAGTTTGGAAAAATCGGGATTTTCGTCGATGAGCTTCAGCACAAGCTGTGCTTCCTCCAGAAAATCATCCAGCTTATTCTCCTCGATTGCCAGCTCAAATAATGCCTCGCCGTATGTTTTCGAAACTAGCTTAGCCATGTATCTTCACCTATTTCCTTTAAGGTTTCGTCAATCAGGCTGTTGCTGATCGTCGTATCAATGTTCGCCGAAACTACCTTCTGGGCCATCATGGATGCGATACTGATCATCTCAGTCTTAACCTGATCCGCAACCTTCTGCTTCTCAAGCTCTGCTTCCTTTGCGGCACTATCCACAATGCGGTCCGCTTCCTGACGGGCCTTTGCCAAAATATCAGCTTCATTGGCAAGGGCGCGCTTTCTGGCGTCGCTTAAGATCTGCTCTGCCTGCTTGTCGATCTCGCTGATCCTGGTCTCGTATTCTTCCTTCAGCGCGATAGCATCTGCTTTTTCCTTGGATGCCGTATCCAGATCATTTTTGATCCGCTCGCTTCTGGCAGCTAAAAACTGCCTTGCAGGATTGAACAGAAACCGACCCATGATCAGCATCAGAACAAAGATCGCAACGATCATCAGCACTGCATCATGCAGCAGCTGAAAATCCAGATCGAACAGTCTTGTCGTCTGCTCCGCGGAAGCCAGAATCATAGCCGTATTTACTGCTGTATTCAAGCCTTTTGCCTCCTTTTCCTAAAGTTTATGTGCTATCTTCTTACGGTACAAGAGGCTTAACGAACATCAGAAGCATGGCAACAAGAAGGCCGTAAAGACCGGTGGTCTCGGCAACTGCCTGTCCCAAAAGCATGGTGGAGGTAACATCGGATTTTGCTCCCGGATTACGTCCTACTGCAGCGGCTGCATGACCTGCTGCGATACCCTGGCCTACACCGGGTCCGATACCTGCGATTACTGCAAGACCTGCGCCGATTGCAGAACAGCCTAAAATAAAGTTTGAGTTGAATTCCATGAGTATTTCCTCCTTGAAGTGAATTAAAACCCCGCACATTCGCGGGAAAACGGTTTCACAATGCAAAACCGTAAGTTTCCGTGATTATTTTTCTCCGATAGCATCTGAGATATAGGTCATGGTCAGCATACAGAACACGTAGGTCTGGATGGCACCTGAAAACAGGTCGAAGTAAACGTGAAGTGCTGCGGGCCAGAACAGAGCCACCCATTTCAAAAGACCGTAAACCAGCGCCATCATAACGGTTCCCGACAACACGTTTGCAAACAAACGAAGGGACAGGGAGATGGGCACTGCCACATCACCGATGACATTGATGGGTGCCCAGATGGGCCAGGGATCACAAAGACCCTTCAAAAAGCCACTGACCTTCTGGTAACGGATCTTATTGACAAAAATCAGAACGAAGGTGATCACACCCAGCGGGAAAGTAACGCCATAATCCGCTGTGGGGGGACGCAGTCCCAAAAGACCTGAAATATTGGAAAGTAAAATGAAAACAAAGACTGTCTCGATGTAGTTGGCGAACTGATGCGCATGGGACCCCATATTGGTCTTGAGCATGTTGTCCAGCATCTCCACAATAAGCTCCACCACATTCTGGAAGCCCGTGGGTACATCATTTGCCTTCTTCATGGTCGCATTGGCGATGAGCGCAAAGACGATCAGGATCAGCATGACGATGAGAATACAAACATGGGAGGTGGTGATCCATACCTCCTGTCCGAACAGTTCATAAGAAAAAATCTTGTGAATAAAAAAATCCACGCCGGAATCTGCCGCTAGCAAAACTCCCTGATTCATACGTTATTACCTCACTCGTTTTCTAGTACTTCTTGCTCTTTTGCTTTCTTTTTCCCCTTCTCAATGGCGATGAGTTCATCCACCTCTTCGGGGGTTAAAAGCGGTTTTTGTACTTCCTGTTTCAATCCTGTTTTGACTGCTGCCTTGTGGATCACCGGCTGGATGTAGGCACCTGCCTTCAAACCCATGAGTCCCAAAAAAGCGGTCAGAGGATTGGCCTTGTTTACGATCATCAAAACGCCTAGCACAATAAGCACAATGCCGTATCGAAGAACCGCGTAGGACCTGCTCTTTTTAATGGCGTCTTCCGCTCCCAGATCCAGAATCCGATCCAGGGTCCAGGTGATATGAAAGGCTCCGAGGATCGCAAGCACAATGCCGATCCAAAGTCCGATACTGTGATACAGCGCTGCTTTTTTGAAAAGAAGGAGTCCTGCCTGACAGATCAGTCCGTAAAACAGGATCCCGCAAAGCAGCTCATCCAGTACATCACTCATTTGAAAAAAGCGTCCCAGCCACTGCTTCATACATCCTGCCCTGTCTGCTGATCCTTTTCTTCCCTTCTCTTCTCCCGCTCCAGTTCTCTCCGGCTCTTTCCGCCTTCCGAGAAGATCTTTTTGGAATACAGGTAGATATTGCGGAATCCCGCCAGCGCTCCGATGAAAAACAGAAGGATGGCCAGATAGCTCGTTCCCAGCTTTTTGTCCAGGAAAAGGCCCAGGGCCCCGCACATCAGGATGGGAACGATCATATAGATCCCGAACTGGGTGATCATTGCCAGGGATCGATAAACGCCCCTGTCATACTCATTTTTTTTCATACTGTTCCATTATACCTATTTTTCCCCATTCTGTCTAGGAAGTTGCCGAAATTTTCTGACAGATTCCGAAAATGTTTTATCTTGCGCATCGGCCGTCGATATTATATTCTAGTTTTCAGAGAGAGTTTTTTGAAACACTTCGTATCATTCCAAATATGAGGAGGCGCCTATGAGACCTTTTGACTTGTATCGCCGCAGACTGATCCCCAACGAATGCATTCTGCTGGGGGATGACACCATGATCTCCTTTGCCGATGACTGCCTGGTCACGACCTGGAGTGCTCTGCGTCCGAAAAAGAATCTCCATCACGGCATCTCCGCTTTTTTCTTTGCTGACGGTATCAAGGTCAGTAAATTCTACCGGGAGGACAACTCCCTGGTCTATTGGTATATTGACATCATTCGGGCAGACCTTTGCTATACGGAGGATGGTAAAAAGCCCGTAATTCCCAATGCGCCCTATGATATCGGTTTTGAAAACTATCCTATTCCGGAAGGTCTGGATGCTTCTTCAAAAGAAGGGATCCTGCATCCCATTAAGACTGCCATGGAGCTTTACGCGGCGGAAAAAGATTCCGCAGAAAAAGGAGATGGTTCTTCACTTTCCCCCAGCCTCATCGTTACGGATCTTCTGGCGGATATTCTGATCTATCCCGACGGCTTTGTGAAGGTGGTGGATCTGGATGAGATCTCCGAAGCATTGGAAAAGGGCCTCTTAACGCAAGGCTGCGTTGCCGAGACCCTTCGGATCGTAGATCAAACTCTTCGTCAGATTTATGATGGGACGTTTGTAAAGAAGCAGGAATATTTAGAGAAGTTCGAGGTATAACAAGACGCTTTGTTCTTGTTCCGCTTCGCGGTCCAAGAACCAGCGCCTGCGGCGTTTTAACTTTGCACAAGACGCTTTGTTCTTGTTCCGCTTCGCGGTCCAAGAACCAGCGCCTGCGGCGCCTCATAGTACGCAAAAATAGTAAGAGTCCGGAAATGCAAGCATCTCCGGACTCTTATATTTTCGCGTACTGCGCGTCTTGTGCAATTTGCTTAGTAGAAAATATGTCCTCCGATCTGCTGTCCTACGAGGCCGGGGATGGGGGTACGGAAGAACAGGCAGTTACCCACGGGAGATGCACCTGCCATGGCATCTGCTGCCGCCTGATAGCAGGATGCATTGGCACCTCTTGCCAGCACCATGGAGAAACGTCCGCTGCCCACAGGAGAAAACTGTCTCGGAGCCATCAGCACTTCCAATACGGTATTGGGGAACTTGGGGCTGCGCACACGGTTTAATACCACGGCGCCTACAGCCACTTTTCCGGTATAACTCTCACCGCCCGCCTCACATTCGATGATGGCGGCCATCAGATCCAGATCTCCGTTTCCGAAAACCACATCCGAAAGATCCCTGCTTCCCATAGATGCAGATTCCATGGAAAGAGCCAGCTCTTTTTTATATTGCTCCTGTAACAGGGCAATGTCATCTTCCTTGTCTGCAATCTCCTGCTCATAAGCCAGGGCCTGGGCTTCCTTCTCGGCAATCTCTTCCGTATATTGGCTCAAGGAAGCACTGGCTGCGATTACTTCCTGGTAAACCTCGGCTGTCTTTTCTCGACATTCCTCACGAAGCACCTCCAAAGTCTCCTTTTGTTCGATGAGCTCTGCTTCCTGCTCGCCCACCTTCACCTGGGTTTTGGAGTATTCCTTAAGCATCTTTCTGTCATACTGGTTGATGCTCTCAAAGTAAGCCGCCTTATTCAAAAAGTCGGAAAAACTGCGGGAGGTCAGCAGTATATCGATGTAGGATTCGCTTCCCTGCTCATACATATACTTGATGCGGCCCCGCATATTTTTCATGCGCTTTTCCTGGGCCTCACGGGTTTCCTTAAGCTGCTTGTCGGCATTTTCGATGCTGCGCTCTTTTTCCTCCACCAGCTCTTCATATTCCAGAAGCTTCTTGTTGGCCTGCTGAAGCTTGGAATCCACCTGGATCAGGTAGGTTTTCACATCGTCGCTTTCCGTCTCCAGTTCCTCCAGATCGTCATTGGCCTGGGTCAGTCCCCTTTCGGCACTGGCTTTGTCGTTTCTGGCATCCTGGAGCTTTTTGGCTGTCATGGATTCCTGGGTGGGTTCATAATAGCGGCTGATGACACTGTCATAGGCCGGCTGCTGACTGACCTCCGGCTCACCGCCCCCGGAGGTTCCGCCTACTAGGTTGCTGATGTCGGTGTTGCTCACATCCACCGTCGGCTCCTCGGCAAGGGCAGAAACACTCAAGGCTGCCACCATAAACAGTGCCAGCCAAGTAGTGCGTTTATTCTTTTTGGAAGTCTCGGTTGTCTGCCGCCTCATAAACCAATCCTATACTTCGATCCGGATCTCCCGTCCGGCTCTTTGGTACTTTTGATATTCCACTCCGGCAGCGTCAAACATCTTTTTGGCCGCCGTATTGGAGGGCGTACCATTGTATTTGTCGCTGTCGTAAACCACCTTTTTGATCCCCGCCTGGATGATGGCTTTTGCACACTCATTACAGGGAAACAGGGAAACGTACAGGGTGGTTCCCTCCAGGTTTCCGCCCCCTCTGTAATTGAGGATGGCATTCATCTCTCCATGGGTGACGTAAGGGTACTTGGTCTCAAGCTCCTCCCCTTCCCGCTCCCAGGGAAAATCCTCGTCGGCGCAGCCGTTGGGAAAGCCGTTATATCCCATGGAAAGGATCCGGTGATCCTTGCCTACAATACAGGCTCCCACCTGGGTATTGGGGTCCTTGGAGCGCATTCCCGACAACACGGAAATGCCCATAAAATATTCGTCCCAGGAGATGTAGTCTTCTCTCTTTTTCATCTTCATCCTCTTGTCTTATATCGGTTTTCTGCTTTCGGATATAAACCCGTCTTACTTGGTTCCGAAGATACGATCGCCGGCATCTCCCAGACCGGGAACGATGTAGCTGTGCTCGTTCAGTTTTTCATCCAGAGCACCGATGTAAAGATCTACGTCGGGATGATCTTTTTGCATTCTCTCGATTCCTTCGGGAGCTGCGATGATACACATGAAATGGATGTTTCTGCATCCTTTTTCCTTCAGCATTCTGATGGCTGCGGAAGAAGAACCACCGGTAGCCAGCATGGGATCCACCACGAATACCTCTCTCTCCTGGCAGTCCTCGGGAAGCTTGCAATAGTATTCCACAGGCTCGATGGTAACCGGATCACGATACAGACCGATATGCCCCACCTTGGCAGCCGGGATCAGGGTCAGGATACCGTCCACCATACCAAGACCTGCACGCAGGATGGGTACGACTGCCAGCTTCTTGCCCTTGAGCTCCTTGACAGTGGTCTTGCAGATCGGGGTTTCGAT
>JAEEKV010000075.1 GCA_016282595.1 Lachnospiraceae bacterium | reverse complement strand
TTGACTTTGGATCGGATTCCGGAGACAAAAGAGACCATCACCATCAACGTAAACGGTGAGCGTGTGACCCTGCCGAAGTTTGCCAGCGTGAACGGAAAAATGGAAACAGGCACCTACAAGATCGCGGAAAACGACGATGTGGAGATCCTGCCGTATTACACCGTTGCCCAGGTGGCTGAGGTTATGGACATCACCCCGGATCCGGCTATGGACATCCGCATTAATCACGAAAGCTGCGGCCTTGATGGAAAAGTGTATGATAACTTCACTTTGGAAATGTCCATCCGAAGCGGCGAGAGAGCAGATGGCAGTGATGCCTCAAGCGAAGACGCTTCCTGGTCTGACGAAGAGCTGGAAAATGATACGGATGATTACAGCGCTGAGACGGGATATGCTCAAACGGGATATGCTCAGACGGCAAATACACAGACGGGATCCGGACAGACGGGTTCCGTAAATAACGGTGCATCAACGCAAACGGCATCGGCTAATACGAATGTAAATACAAATAGTGCCTCTATCGCAGACAACAAAAATACTAAGGGACAGGCAGACTTTGCATCACAGTCACAGGGAGATCAACCACAGCCATCCCAGCCCCAAGCAGAAGATACCCAAACCGCAGATACCTCCGCTCAGCCGGGAAAGAAAGTCATCCGTTCCATGGGCGTCATTGTCAACGGCCATGGTATCGTACTGCAGGGAAAGAGCGACTACGTTTATGTGGATGTCTTTGACTACATCGACTTTGACCTTTCCAAGCCCCAGGGCAAGACCGTGGAAACACTCTTAAACGGCAGAAAAGCCCAGTACATGGAGCCCTTAAAGAGCGGAGATGTGATCTCCATCGCCTGGAAAAACTAAGGCTATAATAAAACATATAATCGCAATACCAAGAAAGAAACAGGAAACAACAAAATGAGAATGATGACAATCGCCAGCGGCAGTTCGGGAAACTGTACCTACATCGGGGACGATACCACCCATATCCTGATCGACGCAGGCATCAGCGGCAAACGGATCGAAGAGGGACTGAAAAAAGCAGATATCACCCCAAAGGATCTGGACGGAATCTTTATCACCCACGAACACATTGATCATATTTCGGGGGTGGGCGTTTTGTCCAGAAAGTATAACATCCCCATTTACGCCACCGCAGGAACCGTTCGCGGCATTCAAACCTGCAGAAGCGTGGGACTTATCGATCCGGATCTTTACCAGATCATAGACAGAAACGAAGTGACTGAGATCGGAACCATGATGATGATGGCCCATCCCATTTCCCATGATGCGGCAGATCCCGTTTGCTACCGGGCAACGGCGGGAGATTACAGCGTAGCTGTGGCAACGGATCTGGGATGCTATGATGAAGGCATCGTGGAGTTTTTACAGGGCCTAGACGCCATCGTGCTGGAGGCCAATCACGACATCAACATGCTGCAGGTGGGATCCTATCCCTACCAGCTCAAGCAGCGTATCCTGGGAGACAAAGGCCACCTTTGCAATGAAAAAGCAGGTCAGCTCCTTTGCCGGATCCTCCATGATCGGATGCAAAAGATCAGGCTCGGACATTTGAGCCAGGATAACAACCTGCCCCAGCTTGCCAGCGAAGCCGTGAAACTGGAGGTGACCCTGGGACGCAACCCTTACAAGGCAGATGACTTTGACATTCGCGTAGCAGAGCGTTCCGAACCCGGAGACATGATCCGGATCGCGTAATATAAAATTGAAAAATATACCCCGCAAATCATTGTGGGTAGAAGGAAGGATAGAAACATGAAAAACAAAACAATCATTACCGTAGTCGGAAAAGATACCGTAGGTATCATCGCAAAAGTTTGTTCCTATCTGGCAGAAAAAGGGATCAACATCCTGGATATCTCCCAGACCATCGTTGCAGGGAACTACTTCAACATGATGATGGTGGTTGATAGAAGCGAAGCCAAGAACCACTTTGGAGAAATGTCCGATGACCTGGAAGAGCTTGGTAAGAGCATCGGAGTAGTTATCAAGTGCCAGAGAGAAGAAATATTTGACATGATGCATCGCGTTTGATTATAGGGTTGAAAGTGCAACGGCCGAGTTGTGCTTGCACAAAACGAGGACGTGCACTTTTCAACCCGCCGCGATGCATGAGGAAAAAAGAAAAATATGAAAGAAAAGGAAAACAACCTCATGATCTCACAATATGAAGTAATAGAAACCAACGAAATGGTCGAAAAGGAAAACCTCGATGTCAGGACCATTACCGTGGGCATCAGCCTCATGGACTGCATCGATGCCGACCTGGAAAGCTGCAGAAAAAAGATCTATGACAAGATCAGCACAACTGCGGAAAAACTTGTGGAGACCGGAGCCTACATTGAAAAGGAATACGGTATCCCCATTGTCAATAAAAGAATCAGCGTAACCCCCATTGCACTGGTGGGCGGCGCCTGCTGCAAGAGCAGCGATGACTTTGTAAAGATCGCCCAGACCCTGGATGAAGTGGCAAAAAAAGTGGGCGTCAACTTCCTGGGCGGCTATTCCGCCCTGGTTTCCAAAGGAATGACCAAGGCAGATGAACTGCTCATCCGCTCCATTCCCAAGGCTCTGGCTTCCACCGAGCGGGTTTGCAGCAGCGTAAACCTGGGCTCCACCAGATGCGGCATCAATATGGACGCCGTGCGCCTTATGGGAGAAGTGGTAAAAGAGACCGCCACCTTGACAAAAGACGCCGATTCCCTTGGATGTGCCAAGCTGGTGGTGTTCTGCAACGCACCCGATGATAACCCCTTTATGGCAGGGGCTTTCCACGG
>JAEEKV010000074.1 GCA_016282595.1 Lachnospiraceae bacterium | reverse complement strand
TTGTTTCCCTGTACCTCCTGAAGAAGCCGGTGTCCGTTTACGATTTCGTCAAAATGCAGGCCGTAGCTTTGAAACAGGCGTCTTATGTACCGGACAGAGCGAAAGGAAGATGTATATACCCATACCTCAAAGCCCTCCTCCTGCAGCCTGTTGATCAGCTCCACCGTCCCCAGTCTCAGTCTTTCAATAATTTTTCGTAACTATTCTTCCAGAGTGGGCAGGATCTGGGATACCAGATTGTCCATATCCTCAAAGATCCCCGATTTTGAAGTGCCCAGATCGTTGACTCTGACAATGTGCTCCATCAGATCGTCATAGTTCTGATTCAGCGCATCATAGGCATCGCTGATCTGGCCAAAATCCCGGTCTGCAAGCTGCGCCGCCTCGGTGATGACCTCCTGCACACTGTCGGTGGCATTGGCGCTTTCCACGATCTCACTGAAGGTGGCATTGGCATCGTCCACATCCTTCATGCTCTGATCCAGTGCTTCCATGGAAACCCCGATCCTGCCGGAAAAACGCTCTGTCTGCTCTCTGGCATCACCGATGCTGACCTCCACATCTTTTACCAGCGTGTTGATCTGCTCTGCCAGCTTTCGTACCTGCTCCGCCACCACGGCAAAGCCTTTTCCGGCTTCACCGGCCCGGGCCGCCTCAATGGAGGCGTTCAATGCCAGCATATTGGTCTGGGAGGCGATCCCCACGATATGCTTCATAATACTCTCAATGGAATTGATGGCCTGCTCGAACTGTTCAAAGTCCGTCTGCATCTCTCCAAAGGTATCCTTTACCGAAGCAGAGCTGTCCTTGAGGCCCTCCACCTTTTCATGGGCATGGCCCACAGATTCGATAATGCCCTTTTTTACATCATCAAACTGCATGGCACTGTTTTCCATTTGGGAAAAAACTCTGGCAAAATCATCCAGTTTGCTTTTCATGATCTCATTGTTACGTTGGATATCCTGAAAGGATTCTTCCAGATCATGCATTTCGGAAAGACTTTTTACTTCATTTTCGGCAAGCTTTTTTTCATAATTTTTGACATTTTCCACGATATACCGGATCGGATACAGATCCCGTTTGGGCGGCAGTGTTCTGACAGCCTGTACCTGCATGGTTTCATCGTCTTCTTTTTTTAAAAATCCAAACATCACCGGCCCCCCTTTATTCAAATACAACACAAGTCATGGACTGATTGACAAACTGATTGTTGTAATGCTCGCCGTATCCCACAAAACCGCTGTAGGCACCGAGAGAGGCCATGGTCCTGTGATAATCATCCCAGATCTTGTTGTCATTAAACAGAATATAGCGGAAGAGACAGTTTACGGAAAACATCCCGCTGATCCGGGAGAAATCCTGCCGGATCCGGCCCATGGTCTCCTGTGCTACCTGCTTGTAATCCCGCAGCTCCAGAAGTGTCAGTACATCCGAATCATTCACCTGTCTGAAGCAGCACAGACCGTTGCCGGATACCTCCTTGATGGAAACGATCCGCACATCATCTCCCACGATCTTGCCAAAGGGATTCTTGAAGGTCTGCGTCTGGATATCCTCCTCCCTGATATGAAGCGTATCCATATAGACTTTCTTGGCCGGCTTGCCGTCCAACTCGCCGATATAATATTTGGAACGGTCGGTCCCGGATGCCACAAAGCGGATATCCCCCATGGCAGTATAGATATTCTCTTTATAAACCTTGCACCTGCCGCCTTCGTTTTTCAGGATCAGATAGACACAGGCATCCTCATAGGTCTGTCCGTTGACACAGAGCTTGCCGGGAGCTCCCGTTCCTCCCATGAGACTTACGCCGTAACGTTTGAGGGCTCCGGACATGGTGGTCAGTGCCATGGCATCATTGCCGCTGCACAGATCGATCAGAACCGTATTCTCCTTGCCGGGTCTGACCTTTTCCAGATCCTTGGCCAGTCTGGAGATATATTTTACAGGCATCTTAGACACCTGCTCCAGAACTCCGGCCGCAGCCACCACCCCGTCAAAGGCCGTGACGGAAACGCCGCTCTCACATACACCGGTATCATAGCTCATGGCCACGCAACCGATGCTCGGGACCCCCGGAAAAAGGGTCTCCAGCTCCTTTGCATGTTCCTCCAGTTTATCTTCCGTTGAAAATAAGATGAGTGCCTGCGGGTTTTGGATCCCCTGTACTGCTTCCCGAAGATTACCCGCATTGCTTTTGCCAAAGATCTGCCGCATTAGAATTCCCCCTTACTTAATATTGCCTGATTTTATCAAGCGCCTGGGTTCTTTACCCCACATACAGAAAGTATAGCAGATATACCTGCCTTCGTCCATATTTTTTGCACGTATCAAACAAGACGGTATGTCGTGTCCGTTACTTGTTCAATCTTTTCATTCTGTGTATAATTCATTTGAGACCTCCGTTTGATTTGATGTTTTTTCATCCGCCAAGATGAACACCTAAATCATAACGCTAGGTCTCTTTCTATTCAATTGGCGCTTTTAATGAATTACAGGAATGCTCCTGAAAAATTTTATATAATCTTTTTATCCCTTCCTGCTGAAACTGTTGTATACTATTGAACATGAAAGCACCCTCCTTTGGATTTTTGTCTGTCAACCTAATCCTAACACAAGGATCCGGTGCTTTCTCTTTTTTTATTTTCCCTACATAAACTTTACCCTACGGCCAAATCGTTCCCCAAAGGCTACCACCCAAGACACTCTCCTTTCTCTGTTTTTATTCGAAAACTATAAGTGTCTTTTTGAATGGTGTATCATTCGAGTAACCCGAGTAACCCAAGCGCATATCATAAAAGTCAGTAATTATGCGGGCTTGCGCCAACAGGATTGGGGTTCGATTCCCCTACTGGCTACGAAAAGCCCCCGAGTTTCGGGGGCTTTTGTTGTTTAAGGCAGGTTTTTGAAACATTAAAAATAATTACCTCAGGCCTGTATAACATCCTGCCGCTGCTGTACAGCCAATCTTTGCTGCGCATTTTTGACATGTTCCATAGCACGAAGATTATTGCCCGGTTTTCCCATCAGCCCTTTCATATTCTCGTTCAGATCTGCCATCACGCCGTCTTTTGTCAGATTGCCGCTTGCTTAAATTTATCATTCATCATTAATACACTTTTTTGTGTTATATGGTTTCAAAACGCACTCATTCTCATCCGTACTTTATCCGGCACTGTATCACGCCGAAAAATTCACGCACAAGGTAATGTATACCCACAGGCAGCAGCGTCGTTGCCGGAACGGCATGAACATTCGTATAGCC
>JAEEKV010000002.1 GCA_016282595.1 Lachnospiraceae bacterium | reverse complement strand
GACTTTTTCTGCCGATAGAGCATGATAGGTCCCCAGATAGGCACAAACAACACGATCCAAAGCCACACGGGATGGAAGGTGAGGCGCTTCATGGTCCAAAGGGCCGTCAGGACCAGACAGAACACGATATGGATGATAAAAAATACAAGATAAACCATGTATCAGATTCCCTCCAGCACGCGATAGCTGATCTCGTTTGCATCCAAACGTTTGCCAATGATCTTGAAGATATCGCCGCCCATCTGGGTCAGCAACAGGTAATGCCTGCCCTCTTCGTCGTTGCCCATTTCGTCGCTGTGACGGATCATACCCTGGAGCTTCACGGAAGTAGCGTTAAAGTCGTCCGTCTCAATCTCAAGCAGCACATAGCTTGCCACACCTGCATCCGCCATCCGTCTTCTGGATTCCAGCTCGATGGCAAAGAAGGAAGGCTGCAGGATCTGGGTGTCGGGATAGTACTTTTCGCTCTCGATGGCCTCCTGATATTCCAGGGCCCGCAAAAATGCCACGCGGATCAAATGGCAGAGAATGGTGAACAGATTCATGTAGTAAAGGCCCATCTGGTCAGTGCCTGCCTCGTAGATGCAGATCATCAAACGCACCTTGTTATCTCCCACGATACCGTAGGCGTACATGGGATAGCCGATATCAAAGTCGGAGTTTTTCCAGGTCTCCGAGGAGGAAATGGTATCATACACTTCCTTGATAAGGTCGATCTTCACGGATTTTCCAAGACGCTGGGACATATCCGAAGAGCAGGCCACCAGACGTCCGAAGGCCTGGCTGTCATCCAGGGTATAGATGGCGATGGTGTGGTTGTCCAGAATCCTTTCCAGGGTATCCACGCCGTTTCGGAAGATATCCGCCGGAGTGGAGCTGTTGAGCTGTTCTACCGCTTCGAAGATCTTTCCGAAGGAATCCTGATAGCCCAGGATCTGCTTTTTATACTCTTCCTTATTGTCCACCACGGATTGATAGACGTTGTTCAGGAACATATATTTATCCTGCAACGTCTCTACCTCTTCCTGGGCGAATTTCAGTTTTTGGTTACGGGTATTCATCATGTATCCGGTAATGGCTCCGGTCATGAGATAGATGGAGAAAGGCAGCCAGTAGTCCATGTTGTAAAAGAGCATGGTTCCGGTTACGCCTGCCTGCATATAAGAAATGATCAGTGATACGCACTCTGCAGCCCCGGCCAGGATCCCGTAGATCATACCGTAGGTTCCGCCGCAGATCAGTACAAAAAAGAGTCTCAGATCTACATATCTGAAATACACATTGTCGGTGGTATAGCGAAGCAGCACCTGGATCAGGGCAAAGAGAAGGCCCATCTCAAAAATCCGGAAGACTTTATGAGAGTATTTGGAAGCCCGCTTTTGAAGGCGGCTTTTCAAACTCTCGTCGGGACGAAGGTAAGCTTTGTAGTCCAGATAGTGATCGTCCAGGCTTCCCACCACATCATCCGTTGCCACAAAGCCGTAATTCTTGCGCACCCGCTCTGCCTCTGCATCCGGATCCCAGTTTCTTTCCTGTCCCGCCTCCTCATCATAGGTGACGGAAAGGGTGGGCCTTATTTTTTTCAAAGCACCTCCCAGATCCCGCATGAGGTGATGGAAGCCGCTGAAGACAATATATTCTCCCGCCTCGTCCATGGTCTCTTCGGTGACGGCAACGAGCAGCTCAGACAGGTTTTTGGAGGTCAGAAAATCGATGGGGCAGCTTTCTCTTGCAGGAAGGCTCACATCCTGATCCTCCAGGATCTTGTGAAAGATCTTATCAAGGAAGCCTGTATCCGTCTCCTCTCCCACCAGATAAGGCACTCTCAAAAGCACCGTCTTGACGGGATGAAGGGTGGTATAAAACCGTACCAGTTCCTCCATCTGGGCACAGGCAAAAGCCTTCGCCGTGGCATATTGCTTTTTCGCCGAGTCAAAGGCATCCTGTTTCACCTTATCTATGCTGTCAGCGGAGGTTACAACGATAAGCTTGGAGATCTCGTTGACGCAGCAGCACCGGATCAGGCTTTCTAATTTTTTATTCTCATTTTCCAGCCCCTCCCCGTCATCCAGGTAGCCTGAAAAATACCATACCACATCCGGGGTATAGGAATATAATAGCTTGGAAAAATTTTCTGAAGTGGTCTTTTCCTGATAGATATGCAGTTTCTTGGAAATCCGGTTCTTCGTCTGGTCGAAGGATTCATCCTCCGTCACCATAACCACGGTATAGAGTTCCGTGATCCGTTTCAGCACTTTTTTGTCGAGAAACTTCGTATTCCCGCACAAAAGCACGCAGGAAGGCTGTGCAGCCTCATACTTTTGCCGTTTCATATACCCTCACTCTTCTGCCGGCTCTCCCCCAAGAGCCTCATATTTTACGTGATCGGTAACCTATACTCCCAAAAAAACATGTCCATTATAACATGTTTTTGAGGCAAAGGCCGCTTTTGCGCGAGAATTTATAGAAGTTTTATATTTGGTTTTGCAGCTACTGCTTCAGAAAATATCTGCCCGTCTCCTGTCCGATCAGCCCTGAAAGCTCCATCTGCAATAGCACTTCCTGCATTTTTGTAAAGGGAAGATCGCTTCTCTCGGCCAGGGCCTCGTAGATTTCCTGCTGTGTCCGGGGATAAAAGTCCAGGGCCTCATACACGATCCGTTCAGCCCGCGTTTTCAGGATAGGCATGTGCATTTGGGATCTGTCACCGGCAGGCTGCGATCCTTCCTCTCTTCGCCTTACCGTTTCATCCTTCGCCGCCTCCTCCCCGGCGATCCCTCCTCTGTATTGCACCTGGCTATAGATCTCTTCCAGGGTGCGGCTCAGATTCCAGATGATCTCCGCTCCCTGATGGATCAGGCGGTTGCATCCGGCGCTTAAGGGATCCGTCAGCCTTCCGGGGATTATGTAAACTTGTCTTCCCTGTTCCAGGGCCATATCCACGGTGATCATGGTACCGCTCTTTTCCTTTGCTTCCACAACGATCAAAGCATCCGCAAGTCCGCTGATTATACGGTTTCTGGGCGGAAAAAACTGGGGCTTTGGCTGGGTGCCCGGGATATATTCGCTGAGGATCCTGCCTTTTTCCAACAGGTTTACATAAAGCTCTTTGTTTTCCACAGGATAGCAAACGTCTACGCCGCTGCCAAGCACCGCCGTCACCCTTCCGCCGGCTTCCACCGCGGCTTTCTGGGCGATGCCGTCGATACCCACAGCCATACCGCTGATCAGCTCCATTCCCATTTCAGCGCAAAGCCGGCCGATCCGGGAGGCTGTCATCCTGCCGTATTCCGAGCAGATCCGGGAACCAATGACCGCCACGGAAGGAACGCTCTCAGCTGCCTCCCCCGAGGTTTCCCTGCAGTACAGTACAGCCGGCCGGTCCGCGATCTGCAAAAGCCGCCGGGGATATCCCGCATCCCCCTCTCCAAAGACCCGGATCTGTTGTTTTCCGATCTCCTCCCAGAGGGCATGCGGGGTGATCACAGCTTTGTAATCCTCCACTTTTTTCAAAAGGCTGTCGGTAACCTTCCCGTTTTGCCGGGCATCTCGATGCTTTTTAAGCTCAAAGCACGGCATCTCCCAGACTGCTTTTGCAGAGCCTGCAAGGCTTACCAGCTCCCGCAGTCTGGTTCTTCCGATGCCGGGTATATGATAAATCCAGTTTACATAAATAATATTATTGTCATCCATATTCATTCCTCTCCTCCTTTGCGACAGATCCCTTCCATGCCCTGATTCAGCATGACCGCTTCCACCACGTGCTTTTTTTCGATGCGCTGCTTTCCCTCCAGATCCGCCAGGGTCCGGCAAAGCTTTCGGATCCTCTGGTAGCCGCGGATGCTAAGCTGCTTCCGATCAAAATAGGCTGCAAGAAACTGCTCCGCCTCCGTCTCCATGGGAGCAAAGCGGTCCAGTTCTTCATTGGTGAGATTGGAATTAAACTTCCCCTGTCTGTTTCTCTGGATCTCATGGGCTGCGCTGACCCGCCTTCTGATCACCTCACTGCTCTCCTGCGTGGATTTTTCCTGGAGCTGGGCCCATTCCACCTTTCCCACCTCAACGCTGATATCCATCCGGTCCAGGATCGGCCCCGATACCCGCTTTAAGTACCGCTGCACTTCATGCTCCTTGCAGTTGCAGCGTCTTCTGTCCGGATAACAGCCACAGGGACAGGGGTTCATAGCCGCCACAAACATGAAATCACAGCTGTAGTCACAGGCATATTGATTGCGGATGATGCGGATCTTTTTCTCTTCCAAAGGCTGCCTGAGAAGATCCAGCTTCTCCCTTCCAAACTCCGGCAATTCGTCCAAAAAGAGCACTCCCTTATGAGCCAGGGTAATGGCCCCGGGTAAGGGATAGGATCCTCCTCCCGTCAATGCCACCGGGGTAATGGTATGATGAGGTCTCTCATAGGGCCGTTCAGTCAACAGCCCTTTCCCTGCGTCCAAAAGGCCCGCTACGCTATAGATCTGCGTCACCTCCAGGCATTCCTCATAGCTCATCTTCGGCAGGATCCCGGGGATCCTCTCTGCGATCATGGATTTCCCACTGCCCGGAGGTCCGAAGAGAAGCAGATTGTGGAACCCTGCCGCCGCAATCTCTGCTGCTCTCCTGGCCTGCTGCTGGCCTTTAATCTGGTAAAAATCCGGAATATCAGAAGTTATGTTAACTTCATCTGTGCCGTCCCGAGTTGAGGATCCTTGTTTTATGTCAACCATTGTTATGTCAACTAGATCACCTTTTTGATAAATCTCGAAGGCCTGCTCCAGCTTCGTAACGGGAAACAAACGAATACTCTTGACATTTTCCGCCTCCTTCATGTTTTCCAAAGGCAGAATGCAGTTTCGAACCCCCTCCTTTTCTGCCTTTAGCAGAATGGGAAGCACGCCCTTTACAGGCTTGACCTCTCCATCCAGCCCCAGCTCACCAATGACAAGGGTTTGCTTTCGAAATATCTGAGGGTCTGCCTCAACATCTGCATTTACATTCGCATTCATCTCTGTTTCCGACTCCTGATCTCTATCCTTTTTTTGCCTATTATCTTTTTTGTTTTCTATCTCCTTTTCCCGCTCATCGGAAGCCATCAGGATTCCCAAGGCCACAGGCAGATCAAAGCCGCTGCCGTCCTTCCTGATGTCTGCCGGCGTCAGACTGATGGTGATCCGTCTGATGGGCATGTCAAAGCCGCTGTTCTTGATCCCCACTCGGACCCGCTCCTTACTTTCCTTTACCTCATTTGCCAGATAGCCGATCATATCCATACAAGGTAGCCCTTCGGATATATCCACCTCTACCTGCACCAAAAAACTGTCCAGCCCGCGAAACGCGCCGGATAGCACTGCCTGATACATACTCTCCTCCTCTTTCTCTCAGCGGTGCTTTTCATCGATCGCTTCGAAAAAAGCACCCAGCATCATTGGTTTCACGCTTTGTTGTCAGGGGAGCATATGAGATGCATTTACAGACAGCACAAAAAGACACAGTGTAATTCTGTACTCTGCTTTCAAAAAATTGGATGTTTCTCCCGATATGGGAGGGATTGCTGCACCTTGCAGCAGGGATTAAAAGATAGGGATATTATAAAGGACTTGCCCCGAAACCGCAAGTCCCATCTAAAGCAGGAAATCCGCAAAGATCACGTTGCTGACATCCACGCCCTCTTCGGTTAACATAATATATCTGTCATCCTCCTGTAAAAGTCCAATGGATTTATACTTTTCTATCACCGGACCATATACATGGGATACAGATCTTTTGAAGGTTTCCTGAAACTGCTTCTTATCAACCCCCTGCATCATTCGAAGCCCCAGGTACATGGTTTCCTCCATCTGATCAGCTTCGCTGAGTAAAAGCGTTTCCTTCTCATCAATGGTAGCTCCGTTCAGATAATCCATCAGATCGGTGGTGTTTTTAAGGCG
>JAEEKV010000073.1 GCA_016282595.1 Lachnospiraceae bacterium | reverse complement strand
TGGTGATGATGCGCTCCGTTTTGGGAATATACCCTGAAAGTACATTCAAGAAAGTTGTCTTTCCGCTGCCGGTGCCCCCGCTGATAAAAATGTTGTATCCGGCAATCACCAGCTGCTTTAAAAACTCAGCTACCTCCTCGGTAATAGATCCAAAGGAAAGAAGCTGCTCCATGGTAATGGGATGCTCCGGAAATCTTCGGATGGTTAGAATAGGTCCGTTGAGCGCCACCGGGGGCAAAACCACGTTGACACGGCTTCCGTTACTGAGCCTGGCATCCACGATGGGATTTCGTTCATTTACAACCCGGTTACAGCCCGCCACAATCTGGGCGATCACATCCTCCAGCTTTTCCCGGGATACAAACTGTTCCGGGTATCTTGTTAAGGCTCCCTTTCTTTCAATGAAAATATGATCTGGCCCGTTTACCATGATCTCCGTAACGCTGCTGTCCTCCACCAGCTCCTGCAGTATATCCAGCTTTCGGATCCCGAAAAACAGTTCCTTTCTCAGCTTCTCCTTTTGGGACAGGGGAAGATAGCTCCCCCTGGAATGAAACAGGATCTCCTCCCGGATCAGCTCCATAACCTTTTCATCCGGCATTTCCAGTTGCCTGTCCAGTTTCTCCAGAAGGCTTTCCCGGATGGATTCTCTCAGCCTTTCATAGTCCTTGTCTCCTCCCACGTCCTTCATCCCAGGATCTCCTGTTTGATATATTCCGCCATCTCACTTTTCCCCATAGCCATCATTTCTCTGGGGAGTCTGGAAAATTCCGGCAGCCTGCAAAGCTTTGTCTTTTCCAGGATGGATTCCAGCTTCAGATAATCCAGGGTGTTTTCAAAGGCATCCACCTTGGCTCTTGCCAAAGGATCATCGCAGTAGGGGCACAAGATTCGGTCACACCGAAGCAGCAGGGAATAAATTCCGCCGATCTCGGACAGATCCAAAATCAGGACCTCGTATTCTGTTTCCGTTGACACTCTCTCGATGAGTCGAAGCAGCCCCTGTGCCCCAAACTCCTCAATATCCGGAAAAGCTACGGCGGGGGGAATATAATCCAGCTTGCCTACCTTTTCCACCAGGGTTTCGATGCGCATGGCCAGGCGTTCCTCCGGAGAACTGATATAGAAAAACAGATCCGTCAGCCCCTGGGAAAATTCCTTTTGCATCAGATACTCCATTCCGGAATAGGGTTCAAAATTCAGATATAAAACCCGTTTGTCCGCCGCCATTACCTGCCCAAGAGTTACCGCCAGTGTGCTTTGCAAAATGGGCCTTACAGGAGAATAGATCCCGATGATCTGAGCGCCCTTTTGGCCTGAGCTTTGCAGACGGCCAAAACCTTCATCCGCTTCCAGCAGTTTTTCGATGATCTCCTTCACGAGCCCCGTTACGGGCTGGTACTTAAAGATCCCGTCCCTCTTTTTATCCTCCGTCAGATAAATGATCCGCCCCGTCCTCTCCAACAGCTTTTCCGTCTCAAAGGCGGATAAAAACTGCTCTCCGATAAAGGCCACCTTACTCTCATAGAGCCTATTGTTTTCCAGCAGTTTTTCCACGTCGTTAAAGGCCTGAACCTCCAGCTGCGTTTTTGCAAGAGCCTTCTCCAGCTCCTGCTGCAGGGCCAGTACAAATTCTGTTTGTTTATCACAGATCAAAACCCGTTCTTTCATAAATGCCTCCGTCTTCGGATCGGCCCGTCCCACCTAAAAAGGCAGATCGATGAGCATGCCCATGACAGATTCCGCCAATATACCTAATAGCAGCGGAATGGAAAAATGGATCCTGTGCATCCTGTCTTGTCGATCCGGTTGTTTCAATTTTCCCGGGAAAAATACTCTCAGCATCAGATAGATGCCGGATAGCGGAATGCTGATAAACAGCGAATAGATAAAACCACTTAAACTTCTGCCAAAGCCGATATGGATCACGCAGATCCCGAGGAGCTTTACATCACCGCCGCCGATGGCTTTCAGCTTCCATAGGGGCATCAGAAATACCGCCATACAAAAACAGAGAAAAACTCTCTTTGCCATAAAAAGCAGCACCCATAGGATGTCTTCTCCCTGGTATAGACCTTTTACCAAAAGCCATCCAAGCCCCATCGCCCCTCCTGTAAGGATCAGGGCATTGGGAATGCGAAAGGATTTCAGATCCGTATATACGGCTGACAGTAGGATCATTGTCAGCAAGATCAAAAATACTTACTTCCTCCTTTGTCAATGAACTTTGTTACCTGTTACTTCTTCATCTTCTGGGAAACTTCCGACCGATCGGAATCGGAATTGAATTTCAGAACATCAAATCTGTGAACCTGACCTGATGGTATTTGGATTATACGAGATCCGATTTTTGTTGTAAATACCACGGATCGATATTTTTGATTTTTGTGAAAAGTGACGGAAAATGAAAAAAATCCCCTGCCACGTAGCCCTCAAAGCCGCATAAACAGGGGATTTTCACTTGTCAAAAGAAAGGATTTTCAGATGGGTTTCTACTCATTTTAAGGGCCTTCGTGATCCACTTTTCACAGTGACATCACATAGATCTGGCAGGGATTGGCTTCATCCCACAACTCCGGCAGAACCTCAAACTCTTTGAAACCGCAGGCAAGATAGAACCTGTTGGTGGCATCATAATCCTCATACATGCCCATCTGCACGGTCTTTACCTGCAGGAAGGAATAACCCTCTTGTTTTGCAACACGCTTGGCTTCTTCGAACAAAGCCCGGCCCACGCCTTTCCGATGCTCCTTTTGCAGTACACCCATGACAGCAATTTCCATGGTATCCTTTCCTGTTTCCTTCAGGCACAAAAAGCCTGTATATTCCTCTTCATCTTTTGCCGCAAGAAAAATGCGATCCACGCTTTCGGCAATGTACTGCTCTCTGCTCTCTTCCACCTGAAACCAGTCATACAAAGCCTCTAAAATGCTTCGGCTGATCTGTTTCTTTTCTTCAGGGTCCGTAATTCTGACTACCATTGCTTTGTTCCTCCTGTAAATTCAAATATCTTTTTTCTGTCATATAAATGATCAAAGTCCGGAAGCTCATAGCAGGGAATGTGGGGCTCAAAGGCCAGGTGATGATAATACAGGGCCTGCAGAGGCTTCATCCCCAGATCTCTTGCTGCAAATAGCTCCTTTGATCCTCCGTCTCCTACGTATAAACACTCCTGTGGGGCTACCCCCAGTTTCCTTGCACAGTCCAAAAATACTCTTTCGTCCGGCTTGCAGATCCCGCATTCAAAAGACAGCAGCGGAACATCCAGATAAGGGTACAGAGGACTTTGTTTGATCATGTCCCTCTCATCGGAATAGCAGTTGCTGATAAGTCCTGTACCAAAGCCCTTTTCCTTCAGCTTTTTCAGCATCTCCACGGATTCGGAGATGTCTGCCTGAAAGGTGTCCTCAAGACTTTCCATTCGCTTTTTGCAGATAAGATCCACGCTTTCTTCGGAATAGACTCCCAGCTCCCGAAGCACAACCCGGGCCGCTTCTTTTATGGTATAGACGCCTTCGGATCTTTGGTTTTCCGTCTTATGCCAGGCTGTGCGAAACTCCGTATGGGGAATCCCCAGATCCTTAGCGATGTCCTCGCTGAAATAGGTCCTTCCCTCAAAAAGGCTCACCAGGGTTTCGAACATATCAAAAATGACTGCCTTGATCATTAATCTTCTCCCACTAGATGTACGGTTTGATAGGTATGGCCTGTGGCGGGAAGGAATGTTTTGATCACATCCTCCGTTTTCATTTTCAGACTGGATGTGCATACGCAGGGATGGCAACCCAAATACGTATCCTTCAGCACATCCTCATCGATCAATAGCTGTACCTCATGCTCCTTGTCGTTCATAAGACCCATGATACTGACAGCTCCCGGCTCGATATCCAGGTATTTGAGCATGTCCCCCGGATCCGCAAATGACAATCTGGCTGAATTGATCTGGGCGGATAATTCCTTGGTTTTAAACTTCTTATCTCCGGGCATCATCAACAGATAGAAATTCGTCTTTTGCCGATTACACAGAAACAAATTCTTGCAGATCAAGACCCCCAGCACCGCATCGATCTCATTGCAGGCCTCCATGTTATTTGCCGGTTCATGATCCGTTCTCTGATAGCTGATCCCCAGTTCATCCAGAAAATCGTAGGTCCTGACTTCTCTGGGAAGTCTTCCCTCTACACTTTCCGGTCTGCCGTTATAAAGCTCCATTTTCGTCTCCTCTTTTTCTTCATTCATACCTTATTGATTATAGGTCCTTTTGTTGGAAGTCTCAATATGCTTTTACGAATTTTCGGCTTGGCCTGTATCAACACCCCTATACATTCATGCCGGTTTCGAAACAAGCAGAAAAATGGTACAATACGAGAAGTAACAGTATATACCACAGGAAAGGATCACAGGTAATCCACTATGGCTAAGGATATGACAACTCGTTGTGATGAGGGCTTTCTCAACATCCGGGTAGGTGCAATCATCCTCAAAAACGGCAAGCTACTTATGGTAGGCAACGAAAGAGCGGACTATCTTTATTCAGTCGGAGGAAGAATTAAATTTGGTGAAACGGCAGAAGAAGCGGTGGTCCGCGAGGTTTATGAAGAGACGGGGGTTACCATGGAGATTGACAGGCTGGGCTTTGTCCATGAAAACTATTTCTATGGTGATGCCCCCACAAACATGGGAAAGCTGATCTATGAGATTTCCTTTTTCTTTTATATGAAAGTTCCGGAGGATTTTAAACCCGTAAGCCAAAGCTTTACGGAGGATGACAGCAGGGAATATTTAAGATGGGTGGATCCAACAGAGGATATCCTCATGTATCCCACTTTTTTCAAAACGGAATTAACGCATCCGGAAACAACGGTAAAACATTTTGTGACGGATGAGAGAAACAAATCCGACGTATACCAAAAGTAGCAAAAATGCAACCGATGATTTCTGTATCACGGATATGCGTGGTGGTACATTGATCTTGGAGGTGATAAATATGATTTTTTCTGAAAAACTACAACTGATCCGAAAGAATAAAGGATTCACCCAGGAGGAGCTGGCAGAAAAGCTTGATGTGTCTAGACAGGCAGTTGCAAAATGGGAATCCGGCCAGGCCTATCCGGATATCAGCAATCTGATCCGGATCAGCAATCTGTTCAATGTCACTGTAGATTATCTGGTGCGGGATCAGGAATGTATGGCGAGTTATGAGACTGAGGAAAAGAGCGATCTTGGCAAGCTGATCGAATTCAGGTTGGAAGCCAATGTGAATACCTATGCAGCTTACATGAATGAAACAGATGCAACCAGATTAGATTCTCATGACTTCTCCTATTCAAGCGGCCCTTATACCTATCACGACACCTATGTGGGAGGGGAGCAATTTGCCGGAGAAGAGGCAATCTGGCTAGATGGAAAAATCCAGTATGCCATGAATTATCTGGGCCGGGTTTTGGACCAGCGGTTCAGCGGAGATTTCTTAAAAGAAGCACTCCGCATGGCCGATCAGAATATGCCCTATAGAGGACCGGAGTATTACCAGTCCGGAGAATACACCTATAAATGCAGTGTTACAGGAGATTTTCGCTGGTTCCAGGGATATGAGGAAATCTACTGCAATAACATAAGGGTTTATGAATGTTATTTCCACGGGGGAGTGATGAAGTCCTAATAAATCCTCGTTTGCTTTTTCCTGTCTAATGGGATCTGAAATCACCTTTTATATGACACCGCAAAAAGGGATGCTGCGAAATTCAATCCCCCATCATCCCTTTCACTTAATATACCCACACCCGCTTCTGTCCGGGATCTCCATCCCTGATTCATAGTTTGCCTTAAACTCCATATTGTTCTGACTGATGTCTTTTTTTCCTTCAATGTAATCCTGGTACATATCGGCAAGACCCGCCATACAACCATCGCAGGATCCGTTTACATTACCGATGGACTCGGCAACGATCCTTTCCCGTTCTTCTCTTGTCGTTTCGCTGATTAAAATACCCATCTGTATCACCCTCTCTGATCCTGTACTACTCTTTGACGTCCTCTTTTTCGTCCCCTCCGTCATCCATGCTGAAAAAATCAATGATCTTTTTCATGATCCAAATGATAATGGCAGCGATATTGTATATCACCGGCTGCATAGAAAGGATGATTAAAACAAGGATGGCGCCACCATTTGGATGTCCCCCTTCACTACTGTCAAAAAGGGGACTAAGGCTTACGATCTCCAGAATAATGACAATAAATTGGATCAGTGTACTGAGGACTGCCGTAAGAAACACAAACAACTTTCCAAGATGCTTATGCCTCGTAAATACGAAATAATAATATACAAAAATCAGTCCAACAAAAGAAAGGAACAAAAATGATAAAGTAAACATGAACAGTTTGGCAAGGGTCCACAAAATCACCGGTATTAACACCGATACAATTATGGTTTCCAAAGCCGCTCTGCCTTTACCCATGCTGATTTCCCCTTACTTTGATCATCAAAATCCGGAATTCACCAATCCAACGAGCAGATATAAGCCACCACCAAACACCACGATGGCCTCTATCCCCAAAATGATCCATCCGATGATCAGGCATATCTTAGCCGCTTTCGTTCTCTTTTGATATCCTTTGGCTGCATCTATATATGCCTCTCATCTTCATTGGTAAAGCACTCGCAGAAGCGTCCCGAAAAGCCGGGATCAACGCCTCCTGCATACAGATGTGAGGTATCACCATAGGTGATGCAGCGCCACTGAACATTACCCTCGGTGCGCTCTTCCGTTGCCACAATGGAAACCGATGTGGGCGCAGCGCAGAAGCCCTGCCATAGGATCATGGGTGAGATCCCCAGAAGATGGGAGATCAGCATGGTTTCCAAACCGAAATGACAGAAGAAAATAATGGTATCATTATGAGGTGCAACAGCTTCAAACATGCGCCCCTTATGGCGGTAGCCATGGGCTTCCAAAAAGGCGTCAAATTCCTCAACTACTTTTCTGTGCTGTCCTTCAATATCCGCTTTTTCAAAGACAGGATGCTTATACCACTGATCTGCCTTATACAGATCATCCAGCACCGTCCAGTGCTGGGGCAGCCAGTCCCAGGGAACGCCTCCCTGATCCGGTTTGTCCAAACGATATACAGGATATCCGAACTCCTGGAGCCACCAAAGGGTGGTAGGCTCTATACCGCTGCCCTCCAGGGCCAGCTTAGCGGTCTCCTGTGCTCTGCCCAGGGGCGAAACATAGTATTCCTTTGCCCCAAATCCAGGAACTCTGGGCACCAGTAATTTGGCTTCCCTTCTTCCCTGCTCTGTTAAGGCATCCTTCTCATAATCCGGATCCCCATGTCTGATAAATACGATCTTCATTTATTTCCCATCCTGTTAAACTGTTTTTTTACTTCTGTACGGAATAGCCGAACTTTCCGATTTTTTCTCCAAGGGTATAGTACTCACCATGGGAGTAGGCAATGAGTCCCGTCTGCTCCAGGGCAAATCTGCCCTTTTCATCCATGTACTGATCATCCACCGTAACCCCTACAACCTCTGCCAAAAACAGATCATGGGAGCCAAGCTGCTCGGTTTTTGTAACCTTGCACCAGATATTCACAGGGCTCTCTTCAATGGCCGGGGCGTCCAGCAGCTCTGTCCGGTATTCCGTCAGGTTCATCTCCTTGAACTTATCATAGTCCCGTCCGGATCTGACACCGCACCAGTCACAGGCCTTTGTCAGTTTTTCCGTCACCAGGTTGATGACAAACTCTCCTGTCTCTGAAATGATCCCGTGGGAATGGCGTTCCGGTCTTACGGAAATGGATACCATGGCCGGATCGGAGGAGGTGGTTCCCGCCCATGCTATGGTAATGATATTGGGTCTTTCTCCCTTTCTCTGGCAGCTCACCATAACTGCCGGAACGGGATATAACATATTGCCGGGTTTCCAAAGTTGTTTTGACATGACTGTTCTCCTTCTATCTGCTCTTTTTTATCTTGATTATCTGAGAAAAAAGAAAACGGACCACGAGGTCCGCCTTCCCTACGAAATGGAGCATACGGGACTTGAACCCGTGACCTCCACACTGCCAGTGTGGCGCGCTCCCAACTGCGCCAATGCCCCGTTTTAAAAAAAGATACCGGATATCCCGGTGGGATACCCGATATCCATTATAAAGCAATCTCTTCTTCTATGCAACAGAAAACCGCTTCCTTTCTATACGAAAAAGCCTCTGTTTCCTGCCCCCTCTTCCATGTTTTCCGTCAGGGAATTCCGGGAATAGGTAAGGCCCGCATAAACCTTCTGGGTGTTGTCCATCACAGGGCCTCTGGTATCAAATGCGCTGTCTGCCTTATAGGTCTCATAAAGGCTTCTCATCAGCTTCAGCGGAGTAGCCATCTGGTCGAACCGCAGCTTTCCTCTGCAAACGCCCATGGAAGCGCTGACATAGAGGTAAACCCGGTAAATACTCTCTGCAGGATCCTGCTCAAAATTCAGAGATCCGATCAACTGGGACAGGGCCTGCTGCGCCTTATCCAAAGAAGCATAGAAGCTGCCCCGATCCTGTTTGCCAAGGGCTTCCTTTGCCTCATCTGCAAAATCAAAAAACATTTCATACAAAATTACAACCAGCTTACTGGGGTTTGCCTGGGTGATCCTGAGGGTGTATTCCTGCTTTTTTTCGTCTGTCATGGAGTTCTCCTTATAATTTTGGGGTTGATTATGATACCTCGGATCGCTCCGTCCTGCGGACTCCCGCGATCCTGCATCATTTCAATCACGTTGATTATGATACACCGGATCGCTTCGTTCTTCGAACTCCCGCGATCCTGCAAAGATTCGGAAATCGCGGAGCTGCGCCCCGCTTTTTTCCTCATCTTTGTTCGACCGCCGAATTCACTGCCTCTCTCATGCAAGCATGGAGAGCCAGTGACCTCTGCGCTCTTGTATCATAATCATTGTAAAAGCTGCAGCATTTCACTCGGTCTCTGATTTGCCTGTGCCAGGATGGAAACCCCTGCCTGGTTCAGCACCTGCTGGTTGCTGTACTCGGTCATCTCTTCTGCCATATCGGTATCCATCAGGCGGGAGAAAGCCCCGGTCATTTTTTCAACGGTGATATCCAAGCTGCTTTCGGTGTGCTCCAATCTGTTCTCGTAAGCACCGATGCGGGATCTTACCTTGGAGATATAAGCATTTGCCTGCTTACTCAGATCCATGGCAGCCTTTGCGCCGTCCTCAGTGGAAACATCTACATCCGTCAGTCCCAGTGCATCCAGAGAAACCTCCATGATACGAATGGGAAGTACCTGTCCCTCGTTGGAACCGATCTGTACACGCATGGCACCCATACCTGTCAGATCCAGATTCACAGTTCCGGTGGTAGCCTGATCTTTATCAATGGTAAAGGTCAGTTCAAATTCGTTGGGACCTTCAATGGTTACTTTATTTCCCGCATAGGAGATGGTAGTTCCCTGAGGGAAATCCTGTGCGTAATCATCAGTGGCATCCTTGGGCTGAACGGTCACACAACCGTCCGTCAAAGCCAGATTTCCGTCTGCATCCAGGGGAAGGGAAGCAATGGAAATGGTATATTTTCCAACGGGTACTTCATCGGAATAGGTCTTTACATCGATACCCTTCTGATCTGCATAACCCTTCAGGTCGCAATCCCCATTCAAAAGCTTTTTGCCGTTGAACTCTGTTTCGTCTGCCATTCTCTGGATCTCTTCCTTCAGCTGCTTTACCTCAGCCTGAATGGCATCTCTGTCTTCATCGGTTTTGGTTCCGTTGGCTGCCTGTACCGCCAGCTCATTGATTCTCTGTACCATGGACTGGATCTCGGTAATGGCACCCTCAGCGGTATTGACTACGGAAATGGCGTTGCTGGCATTCTGCTTGGCTTCCTGCAGACTCTTGATCTGAGCGCTCATCCTTTTACCGATGGCGATGCCGGAAGGATTCTCCTTGGCATGATTGATCTTGTATCCGGTGGAAAGCCTCTCCGAAGACACATTGAACTTTGCCTCCGTTCCGGAAAGTGCCGCACCTGCGATAACTGCTGATTCGTTGTACTTGATCCTCATAAGACTACCTCTCCTTTTGTCTTTGTTTTATCCTACATGGTTCTGAGGGTTTCTATAAGCAGCTTGGCTGCCTGATACATCTCTCTCGGACTTCCTTCGGATTCCCCGGGAGCTGACCTGCGAGGACCAAGCTCCTTGGTGGTGTCCGTTTGTATAATGTTTATATCGGTCTCTTTTCCGGTTTCGGCAAGAAGTTTTCCGGAAAACTCCGACATTTTTCCCTGTAATCTGCTTTCCAGGGCCAGATCGGACACACCGATGATGCCCCGCAGGGTGTTTCCGCTTGCGGTAAACTCAGCTAAAATGCTTCTGTTTTCGGAAAGCTCGATGCGGATGCTGGCACCGGGCTGAGAGATCCGATCCTTCACAAAGCGAATGTTGACATTGGTCAGCTGTCCGTCGATGACAGCGGGAAGGTCATACTCTCTGTTTTTGCTCTTTTGTCCCATGACGGTAAGCTGTCTGGTGCAAAGGGAAATGCTCTTTACATCCAGGCTGGTGGGAATTCCTTCCTCCATCCTTTCCTCTAACAGGCTCTTAATGCCGTCCGTAAATGCGGCGTAGGATTCCATAGCCGAAGCCTCGTCTGTAAAGCTTCGAAGGGGAGCATCCAGCAGACTGTCGATCTCGGAAAAGGCATCGCTGTTTTCCTCATCCAAAGCCCTTGCCAGATCCCGTAGTTGTCTAAAGGTATAGCCCTTGCCGGATACGATCTGCTGCATGGCAGCGATGTTGTCTGCGCTTACCAAAAGGCCGTTTTCCTGCAGCATTTCTACCACCTGTTCCGATGCCCCCATGGCATTTCTCAGGGTAGCAAGCTCTTCCTTTTGCAACTCCTCGGCGGTCTTGGTATCCTCTATGATCCTTGCATCCACCAGCTCATCCAGGGTGGTGGAAAGGCCGATGGCGTTTTCCTTCATCCAGGCCGGATCCAGCTGCTCTGTGGTCATAAAGGCTTTCTTCTGATAGTAACTTTCGATCTGACGGGTAATGCTCTTTTGCAGGCTACCCTTCACACCGCCGAAGGCATCATCCACAGTAGCGTCGATGCCACCCTTTTTTGTGGTTCTGACTGCGGAGATCAGGTTAGCGAAGGTTAACTTTTGTCCGCTGCCTGCAACAGCGCCGATGGCACTGCCGTCACCCTTTTCAATCTGGTGCAGCATCCGGTAGATTCCCATGTAAGCTTCCCGCTCATCCTCGGTGATCCCGTCCGTATGCTCCATCTTATACAGGAAGGTGGAAAACTTCTCTGCGGTCTGTTCTACGGAAAGCTCCTGCTGCGTAAAGTAAGCGTCAAGCTGTTCAATGGAATACTCCAAAGGATTAATCCCTTCACGGATCATCTGCAGCGTGGCTGCGGGATTCATCTTATCCAGCAGGTTTCTGACGGTAAGATCCGCCCCTCGTACCATGGTGATATTTTCCTGCGTCAGTTCCATCTTGTTATAAGCCAGGATCCTGATTGCTCTTCTGTTATCTTCACTGCTTTCCATGTTCTGCTCTGCCAGCAGGTCATCAATATTGGAAAAGGCATCCTTGATCCGATCTCCCAGATCTGCTCTGGGGGCAGTCATCAGGGCTTCATAGCTTTCCCCTGCTTTTTGATAAACGGATTGCAGCTGCTTTCCTTCTTCATAGGTCTTATGCAGGGTGATCTTTTCAATGCCATCTGCAATCCTTCCAAGAACCGCTGCGGGCATCTCAAAAAGCTCTGCCCTCTCGGACATGGTCTGTGCAAACAGAGCATCTGCCTGAGGGGTGGGTGCCCCAAGATTCCATCTTTGTGCAGCTCTGGTGTTAACTGCTTCCAGCTGATCCACCAGCTCCGAAAGCTCTGTGGTATCAATGGAAATACCGGAGGATAACAGCTGCATATTGGCGGATACCGTCATCTGCAACCGAACCTCTGCCAGCACCTTTTGTGCAGAAAGAACCTTATCCTCACCACTATCCGCTGCACCGGCAAACTCCTGATAGGACGCAGCACTTGTCTGAAGGGAAACGCTGGCCGATACCGCCAGATCCAAAGACCTTTGCTCAGCGGAAAGGGATCGGATGGTAAAGCTTTTGCCCTCTGAAACCACCCGCTTTACTGCTTCATCGGAGATCTGCTCCACTTTTTCCTTAATAGCCTGGGCTCTTTGTAAAAGACCGCCGCTTACCAGGTTGGCCTCTCCTGCTTTTTTTCCTTCTGCTACGGCTTCTGCCATATAGGATAAGGCTTTCTCTTTCTCCATAGGCAAGGACAGAGTCTCAAGGCCGGAAAGTGCCTCCAGGTTTTCCTCTGTTAACAGGATATCGCCTTCCATCAAAAATCTGCACAGCTGACGATTTTCCTCATTGGCGGGATAGGCGATCTTTTCCAGGAATTTATCAATCTGTCCGGTCCACTCTTCACTTCCCAGCTCTCCGCTGCTTTTTCCGATGTAGCCGGAAAGGTCCTCGGCAAAGTAGGCACCACCTGCTGCCCGCCCTTCCGATGCGGAGAATTTTGCCAGATAGAGATTTTCCGGCGTAGGCTCCATACGATTTTCCAGAAGGTACTGCTTCATGCCGTCCGTCAGCTCCGTGATCTCGGAAAGTCTGTCTGTTTCAAACAGCACATCCTTTACGCTGTCCTCGGAAAGTGGCAGATCATTTTGGGCATAGGCCTCCTGGATCTGTTTGGCATAGGCAGGAGATCCCGTCAGCTTTGTAAGCATGTCCATATCCAGATCACCCTCGCCGTTAAAGCCATCGATGACAGCGCCGGAGCGGGCCATAACAGTCTTGATATGATCCATGATGGTAACGGCATCTCCCACATCTACCTTGCCGGGCTTTACACCCTCCTGCACCATCTCTTTATAGTCTTCTTTAGACATGGTAGAAGCGCAGACCAGCATCTTATTCTTCACTGCCTCTGCGTCCGTTCCCTGTGCCTCTTCCAGTATATTTTTCTGATCCTGTTTCTGTCTCCCGTACTCCCCGATGCCCTTTGCCTTTCCGGAAAAATCCACGGAAAAGCCGCCGGGATTTTGCACCGCCGGGGCGGCTGAAGCTGCCATATCCAGGGCCTTGGTATAAGCACCGCTGGCCTGCACCTTCTTTAAGGTATTGGTGGTTTCTTCAAAATTGACCTTCATCAGAAAATCTCCTTTAGGGTAATTACGTTCTGATACCTATTTCGGCATATTTTTAAAAAATCCTTACGGAGGATGGGATTTTGCTAAATCTTATTCCTTTTCCTCTCAGATAATGCTATGATAGGGCTAAGCTGATAAAGCAGCAAACAAGGAGGATTCTCCATGGACATCATCAGAAAGTATTATGAACCGGATCTGAAAAAGGTGATGCGGATCTGGTATGACGGCAATCTGGAAGCACATGATTTCATCCCTGTTTCCTATTGGGATCGCAACTTCGGTTATGTGTCCCGCCTCATTCCCAACACGGAAGTCTATGTCTATGAGATCGACGGAAAAATCGTGGGCTTCATCGGTGTGGATGAGGGCTATATTAACGGGATCTTTGTGGAAAAGGATTACCGGGGCATGGGTATCGGCACCCGGCTTTTGGCTTATGTCTCAGAGCTCTATGACGTGATCGAACTACATGTCTTTGAAAACAACTTCGGGGCGGTTCGGTTCTACGAAAACCGTCGGTTTATCAAGATCGAAGAAGAGATCAACGAGGATCTCGGTGAAACGGAATACAAAATGTTTTACAGAAGGCCCAAAGAAGAGGAATGATCCTCTTCCCGGGCCTTTTCTTTTTCTCTCTTATGCAAGTGCCTGTGCCAGATCGTCAATGAGATCCTGCTTATCCTCAAGACCACAGGACATACGAACCAGACCTGCAGGAATGCCGGCCTGCATCAGCTGCTCATCCGTCATCTGTCTGTGGGTAGAGGTTGCGGGATTCAGGCAGCAGGTTCTGGCATCTGCCACATGAGTCTCAATGGCTGCCAGTTTCAGCTTCTTCATAAAGCTTTGTGCCGCATCTCTGCCTCCCTCCAGTTCGAAGGAAACCACGCCGCATCCGCCGTGTCCGAAATACTTCATGGCTCTATCATGATAAGCATCGCTAGCAAGACCGGGGAAGCTCACCTTCTTTACCTTGGGATGCTTTTCCAAAAATTCTGCAACTGCCTGTCCGTTTTCTACGTGACGGGGCATTCTCACATGTAAGGACTCCAATCCCAGATTCAGAAGGAATGCATTCTGGGGAGACTGGATACTGCCGAAGTCTCTCATAAGCTGTGCCGTTGCCTTGGTAATGAAGGCTCCCTCTTTTCCGAATTTCTCCGCATAGGTAATGCCGTGATAAGAATCATCCGGAGTGGTAAGTCCGGGGAACTTATCTGCATGAGCCATCCAGTCAAACTTGCCGGAATCTACGATGACGCCGCCTACGGCTGCCCCATGTCCGTCCATGTATTTGGTGGTGGAATGGGTGACAATATCTGCGCCCCACTCAATGGGTCTGCAGCCTACAGGAGTAGGGAAGGTGTTATCCACAATGAGGGGAACGCCGTGTGCATGTGCTACCTTGGCAAACAGCTCGATATCCAAAACCGTCAAAGCCGGATTGGCAATGGTCTCACCAAACATGGCCCGGGTGTTTTCCTTAAATGCCGCATTCAGCTCTTCCTCGGTGCTGTCCGGAGATACGAAGGTCACATCGATGCCCATCTTTGCCATGGTAACGGCAATGAGATTAAAGGTTCCGCCGTAGATGGAAGAAGATGCTACGATGTGGCTGCCGTTTTCACAGATATTAAACAGGGCAAAAAAGTTAGCCGCCTGTCCGGAAGAGGTCAGCATTGCTGCGGTGCCTCCCTCCAGCTCTGCGATCTTTGCCGCAACATAGTCGTTGGTAGGATTCTGCAATCTGGTGTAAAAATATCCGGAAGCCTCCAGGTCAAAAAGCTTTCCCATATCCTCGCTGGTATCGTACTTAAAGGTGGTGGATTGGATGATGGGGATCTGTCTGGGCTCCCCGTTTCCCGGTCTGTAACCTCCCTGTACGCAAGTGGTGTTCAATCTGAAATCGCTCATGTTCTTTTCTCCTCTTTTTCTCTTTTTTGTATCTTATAACCACCTGAATCTTTCCGGTGGTATCTACCAAGTTCACTCCGAACCTACGCAGTAAGTAGTCCGTACATTGCTGTCCAAAAACCGGTTAAAGCCAAGCCATCCGGTGTCCTGGGTCTGTTCAAAGAGCTCCGTAAAGGTCTCCATCTTGGCATCCGTATTGTCCGCCATATGCAGTGCCATGGCCTCCACCAGCCCCGGTTTTTTGGGGGATCCGAATTCAAACTGTCCGTGGTGTGCCACAATGCAGTGCTTCAGCTCATTCAAAAGACTGATGGGGAAGCCGTCGATAGCTGCCGCCTTTTCTCCCACCATCTCACTGCCCATAACGATGTGGCCCAAAAGATTCCCCTCATCGGTATAGTCATTTTCCGGGAAGGTGGAAAACTCTCTCACCTTTCCGATATCGTGGAGCATGGCTGCGGAAAGCAAAAGATCCCGCTTTAGTACCGGATAGGATTTGCAGTAATACTCGCAAAGCTTTGTCACCGAAAGGGTGTGCTCCAAAAGGCCGCCTACAAAGCAGTGATGGACACTTTTGGCTGCGGAAGAATCGCAAAAGCTCTTGATAAAATCCGCATCCTGTAAAAAGAAGGCTTCCAGAAGCTGTTTGAGGTAGGCATTTTTGATGCTTCCGATAAAGCCCCGCAGCTCCTCTAACATGGTAGGGATGTCCTTTTTGCTTACGGGAAGGTAATCTGCCGGAAGGTACTCTCCCTCCGATGCCACCCGAAGTCTTTTGATGTTAAACTGCAGCGCCCCCTGGAAGGAGGTTACGTCTCCGCCGATCTCCACATACTGCAGTGCTTCGTAATCTGCGATCCCCGCACTGTTGGGATCCCAGACCTTACCATCCATGGTTCCCGTCTTATCCTGAAGGATCAGATTCTCATAAGGCTTTCCGTTTTTTGTTACGGCTGCCTGTTTGTGCTTGCAAAGAAAGATGCCGCTGATCCGGTCTCCCTCTTTATACTCCGATAGGTACTTCATAAAAACCTCCTGCTCTTTCTATTCCCATTGCTGTGTCAGGGATGACAACAGTACTTCCATCTCATATTCCTGATAACCGTCCCCGGTCTGCCGCATCACCTTCACGGTATAGGTCTCTCCCGGCAAGGTAGTCAGCAGCATGCTGCGAAGCTCCCGGAAGGAGGAAATGGAATTGTTTCCGATCTGGGTGATGATATCTCCGTTTGTGATGCCGGATTGCATGGCAGGGGATTCACTTTCCACCTCCGCTACAAAGGCTCCGAAGGGAACATTTGTCTGCTCATGCACCTGACTGGTTACGCCCATACCCCGAACTCCCAGATATCCCCAGGGTTCGTTGTTGGAAAGCTTGGCGATAAGTCCCTTTAATTCCGAAATGCCCACAGCCACCAGGCCGCCGCCGGATGACAGATCCTGGGCTTCATCCACGATCATGCCGATGACGGTTCCGCTGAGGTTCAAAAGGACCCCGCTGGCTCCTGTTCCGGCGCTCATATCCGTTAGGATCACGCCGTAATTGGCGTCCGTTACCTGAAGCTGGGAATTGTTGGAGGTGACGAATCCGTAGGATACGGAACCGGCTACTCCCTGGGGGCTTCCCACGGCAATGACAGGGCGTCCTACGATACCCTGGTCCGCAGAGCTTCCCAGATCCGCAACCCGGATCTCCTTAATGGTGGATTCCTCCAGCCTTGATTTTTCAATGGCAAAAACCGCAAGTCCGGTTTCCGGATCCATTCTCTGGATCTGTGCCTGCACGTATTTTCCGTCGGCAAAGGTAATGGTATAGTGCCCGTCGGTATTCCCCTGCAGATCCACCAGGATCAAAAAGGACTGGGTATTGTCCGCTACGATGATGCCGGAAAAGCTCTTTTCCTCTTCATAGCTTCCCCGAAGCCAGCTCTCGATCTGGGTGGAGGAGATCACCGTTACCAGGTAAGGCTGGGCGCTTCTTGCGATGGCGCTCATCTCCTCAAAAACCTCAACGTAAGCATCCAGGCCGGTTACCTCTTCCTCCTGCTGCTGGATGGTACCTTCCACCACTTCCCTTACGATCTCTTCCTTGGCCTTGTTCAGTGCTTCCTGCTGCTGCACCTTTTCCTGCTGGGCCTTGCTCTGCTCCGTCAGAAGCTGGTCAACGGGAACCTCCTCCTCGGGGAAGGAAACTCTGGTTACCTTCTCGGGATTCACCAGTTTATTGATGACTGGCTCCATCAACAGGATGGTAAGACAGGCAATGACACCGAAAAAAACCGCCATGACTGCTGTCGTCGCGGTTCGTTTGAAAAGCCGTCTTGTATTGATTGGTTTTTTCCGGATCTTTTCTTTGATAAAAGGTTTTCCGGAATTGTTTTCCTTGTCCATAGCCTTAGTATATCACTTTCCCTCGTTTTATGCTATACTTGATGTCATGAATAAGAAAGCATTCCACACACTAGAATTTGATAAGATTACAGAGCTTCTGTGCAAGGAAGCCACCAGCCGTCCCGGGGAAGCCATGTGCAAAAAGCTGACCCCTTCCGAGGTTGGGGACCAGATCGCCCTTCGCCTGTCTCAAACCGAGGCTGCCGTATCCAGGCTTCTGGCAAGCCCCAACTCTGTTTCCTTCGGAAACCTCAGGGATTTTTCCTCCCAGCTTTCCAGACTTTCCATCGAGGGGAGCCTGAACGCAGGTGAGCTCTTGGCCCTTGCAGGCTTTCTGGAAAATGTGGCCCGGGTAAAAGCCTTCGGACGCAATAAAAACGAAACCGTCGAGGAGGAAGGAGACTGCCTTTCCGGCTTTTTTGAGGAGCTCGCTCCCCTTTCTGATATCTCCTCTGAGATTCGGCGTTGCATCCTCTCGGAAGAGGAGATTGCCGATGATGCATCCCCCCTCCTTCGGGATCTTCGCAGAAAGCAGGCCCGTCTTCAGGACAAGATCCATACCCATCTTTCCTCCATGGTGACAGGCTCTGCCAGAACCTATCTCATGGATGCAGTGATCACCCAGAAAAACGGCCGCTACTGTTTGCCCGTAAAGGCAGAGAACAAAGGAAGCGTTCCCGGTATTGTCCACGAAAAGAGCAGTACCGGATCCACTCTTTTCATCGAGCCCGCTGCCATCGTAGATATGAACAATCAGATCCGGGAGCTTTTAGGACAGGAAAAAGAAGAGATCGAAAAAATCCTTTCCGACCTTTCCCTGCAGCTGTCCTCTGAGGTTTCTGCCCTGAAGCGCAACTGCGAGCTTATGGGGATTTTGGATTTCATTTTTGCCAAAGCCAAGCTGGCTCTTTCCATGAAGGCCTCCAGACCCAAGATGAATGAGGAAGGGATCCTTGCCATCAAAAAGGGCCGCCATCCTCTTCTCCATCCCGAAACGGTAGTGCCCATCGATGTGAAGCTGGAGCAGGAAACCAGGCAGATGATCATAACGGGTCCCAACACAGGAGGTAAGACCGTTACCTTAAAGACCATCGGACTCTTTTCTCTTATGGCGCAGGCAGGACTTTTCATTCCGGCTATGGACAACAGCCAGCTGCCTGTTTATAAGGACATTTTTGCAGACATCGGAGATGAACAGAGCATTGAGCAAAACCTCTCTACCTTCTCCTCCCATATGACGAATATCGTCTCCATCCTAAAGCAGGCAGATGCCAAAAGCCTGGTGCTTTTCGATGAGCTTTGCAGCGGTACCGATCCTGACGAAGGAGCGGCCCTGGCAATCTCCATCCTGCAG
>JAEEKV010000072.1 GCA_016282595.1 Lachnospiraceae bacterium | reverse complement strand
ATCGAAAACCTGGCAGATCCCGAAAACCTGGAGATCCAGCACAACATCATCCTGGCGCTGCGTGCCCACAACTTGATGTTCAGGGACCAGGACTATGTAGTAAAGGACGATCAGATCTTTATCGTCGATGAGTTTACCGGACGTATCATGCCGGGACGTCGTTATTCCGATGGTCTCCATCAGGCCATTGAGGCAAAAGAGCATGTGAAGGTTAAAAGAGAGAGCAAGACCCTTGCCACCATTACCTTCCAGAACTTCTTTAACAAGTTTGACAAGAAGGCCGGTATGACCGGTACCGCTCTGACCGAGGAAAAGGAGTTCAGAGATATCTACGGGATGGACGTTATCGAGATCCCCACCAATAAGCCCGTGATCCGTGTGGACTGGGAAGATGTGGTATATAAGACAAAGAAAGAAAAATACAACGCAGTTGTGGAGGCTGTCAAGGAGGCTCACGCCAAGGGACAGCCGGTGCTGGTAGGTACCATCACCATCGAAACATCGGAATTGCTTTCCAAGATGCTTTCCAAGGAGGGTGTTCCCCACAAGGTGTTAAATGCAAAGTTCCATGAGATGGAAGCGGAGATCGTAGCGGATGCCGGTATTCACGGTGCGGTTACCATTGCAACCAACATGGCCGGCCGTGGTACGGATATTAAGCTGGACGAGGAGGCTCTGGCAGCAGGCGGTCTGAAGATCATCGGTACCGAGCGTCATGAGTCCAGACGTATTGATAATCAGTTGCGTGGTCGTTCCGGTCGTCAGGGAGATCCCGGTGAATCCAGGTTCTATATTTCCCTGGAGGATGATCTCATGCGTCTGTTCGGTTCCGAGCGGATGATGACCATGTTCAATGCCCTGGGTATCGAGGAAGGACAGCAGATCGAGCATAAGATGCTGACCAACGCCATCGAGACAGCTCAGAAGAAGATCGAGAACAACAACTTTGGTATTCGTAAAAACCTGCTGGAGTACGATCAGGTTATGAACGAGCAAAGAGAGATCATTTATGCGGAAAGACGCCGCGTTCTGGACGGCGAAAGCATGCGGGATGTGATCTATAAGATGATTTCCGATACCGTGGAGAGTGCCATTGATACATGCATCTCCGATGATAAAAAGGCGGATGACTGGGATCTTTCGGAGCTGAACCAGATCCTGTTGCCTATCGTACCGCTGCAGCCCATCATCCATCCGGATGTAAAGGGTATGAAGAAAAATGAACTGACACATATGCTCAAGGAAAAGGCTGTGAAGTTCTATGAGAGCAAGGAGATGGAGTTCCCTACGCCGGAAGCCATCCGTGAAGTGGAGCGTGTGATCCTTCTGAAGGTGATCGACCAGAAGTGGATGGCACATATCGACGATATGGATCAGCTGCGTCAGGGCGTGGGCCTGCAGTCCTATGGTCAGAGAGATCCTTTGGTAGAGTATAAGATGACCGGTTATGACATGTTCGATGCCATGACCGAGGCCATCCGGGAAGATACCGTAAGACTCCTGTTCCATGTGAAGATCGAACAGAAGGTAGAGAGAGAAGAAGTGGCCAAGGTAACGGGTACCAACAAGGATGACACCGTTCAGAGAGGCCCTGTGAAAAAAGAAGCCGCCCGGATCTATCCCAATGATCCCTGCCCTTGCGGAAGCGGCAAGAAGTATAAGAACTGCCACGGAAGAGTCGGGGCTGTGAAAGCATAAGGTGAACAGACATGGTTGTATTGGATCAGTTAAAAATCGATCTGGCCGGATATCAGGACGCTTTGGAGGAAGCCAGAGAGTCTCTGGATGTGGTTTCCAAAACCCAGCGCATCGAGGAATTGGAGCGCGAAATGGAAGCTCCGGATTTTTGGAATGATGCCGAGAGTGCCCAGAAAAAGAGTAAGCTTTTGAAGGATCTGAAGGATGATGTGGAAGCGGCTGAAGCGCTGAAGCAGCAGTACGAGGATATTGAGACTCTCATCGAGATGGGAAACGAAGCCGAGGATGAGGAGATCGCAGAGGAAGCCAAGCAGGAATTTGCGGATTTTACTACCAAGCTGGAAAACATCAGAATGAAGAAGCTTCTGTCCGAGGAGTATGACGCCAACAATGCCATCCTCAGACTCAATGCGGGGGCAGGCGGAACCGAGAGCTGCGACTGGTGCTCCATGCTGTATCGTATGTACACCAGATGGGCGGAGCGTAAGGGCTTTTCCGTTGAGGAACTGGATTTTCTGGAGGGTGAAGAAGCCGGTATCAAATCCGTTACCTTCCAGGTAAACGGTACCAATGCCTTCGGTCTTTTGAAGTCGGAAAAAGGCGTACACAGACTGGTGCGGATCTCCCCCTTTAATGCACAGGGAAAAAGGCAAACCTCCTTTGTATCTTTGGATGTAATGCCGGAGCTTGAGGATACCCCGGATATTGAAATCGAGGAGAAGGATCTTCGGATCGATACCTATCGAAGCTCCGGAGCAGGCGGTCAGCACATCAACAAGACCTCATCCGCAATCCGTATCACCCACCTTCCCACAGGGATCGTGGTACAGTGTCAGAATGAAAGAAGCCAGTTCCAGAATAAGGACAAGGCTATGCAGATGCTCAAGGCCAAGCTCTATATGCTCAAGCAGGAAGCACATGCAGAGAAGCTTTCGGATATTCAGGGTCAGCTTCAGGATATCGCCTGGGGCAGCCAGATCCGGTCCTATTTCCTGCAGCCCTATAAGCTGGTAAAGGATCTTCGTACCGGAGAGGAAAACGCCAATGCCGATGCCGTACTGGACGGCAGTTTGGATCGCTTCATCAACGCTTATCTTCGCTGGCATGCAGACGGTGAAAAGCCCAGAAATGTTCAGGATGATTAATGTCTTGACAGATACGAAAGGATGTTGTATCATTGATAATGCTGTTGGGGCAATGACTCCTGACATGCAGCATATAAGTGCGCGTAGCTCAGCTGGATAGAGCGTCTGGCTACGGACCAGAAGGTCGAGGGTTCGAATCCTTTCGCGCACGCGTCTTTTTGGAGGCCGAAAACTTTGTTATAATGCGGGGTTTTCGGCTCTCTTTATGCGCAAAAAACCGTGTTCAACGGTGTTCAACAGCCCGGAGAGGCGCATAAACACTGGGGTTTATGCGTTTTTCCGAAACTCGATCACCTTCTCCGGCATCTCTGCAGACAGCGTGGAAAGATACTGTGACATATCCAGATCCTCATCGGAGATGCGGATATAATCCATCGTCTGCTTGAGTGAACTGTGTCCGGCGTATTCCTGGATCTTCTTTAAGGGCATTCCTGCCTCATAAAGATTGGTCAGCACCGTCCGCCGTATATCATGCGGCGATTTGATGACTGACATCCCGCTCTGCCGGCAGTATTTTCTCAGCCGCGGATCGAAACTCCTTGAATTACAGAAGCTATAGGCCTTGCCTGTTAACCGGAGAAATACATAATCGTCATCGCCCGTGGGAATCCCCGCGGCTTCGTTCAGACGCCGGATCGCATCGAAGGTTTCCATGGCTTTTTCATTCAGCTGCAGCCGCCTGTCGCCGGCCGGCGTCTTACAGTGCTCTAAAACCGTAAAACCATGTGCCTTTCCCTTGTCATCAATCTCGGGCACCATTTCTCTCTGGATGTGGATATAAGTGCGCCGGCGGTTCGTTTCAATATCGCCCCATTTGATGGCGCACAGTTCTCCAATCCGGATTCCGAGGTTGAATAGAAGAATGATCCCAAGCGGTTCTGAATGCCCTGTCTTCTCTGCATCTTCCTCTGCCAGCCGGCAGACGCTGAACTGCTCGCTTTTTGTAAAAACCGTATCGCCGTCCCTTGTTTTGACGGGGGCTGCGAACAGATCCTTTTTCGGCTTCATGTTCCGGAACGGATTCTGGTTGATATAGCCTTTGTCGATGGCATACTGGAAAAGCTGGTTGAGACAGCCGACGATATTGTTCCAGTACCTCCGCTTCATGTCCGGTTTGACGGTCAGACAATGCTCCAAAAATTCGTAGCCATCATCAAGCGTCAGCTTTGACAGCGGTTTTTTGTAGAGCTTAGAGGTGCTGTAAAACATGTCGTGATATAAAATGTCCTTTGACCATGTTCCGGATAACACATCGGCTTTCCTGCGCTTCATGTAGTCATCGAAGATCGTGCAGATCGTTACGTTTTTTCCGAGGTATGAATCCACAATGGCGTCCTCAACATCTTTAAGGTTCGTCCGTTCCACCTTTTTACCTTTGATGCGGGTGTAATATCGTCCGCTCGGCAGCTGCCTGATCGGCGGTTTGTGGTGTGATATGATCTCCTTTCGTTTCATTTCTTCCCTGGTCCTTTCTACAAGGGCTCCAAGGCTCTCAATAGATATGGTATCACACCCTGCCGGGTTTGAAAAGTCAATACCATCAGGCAGTAACACAAGCGTATTGCCGTCATTTTTGATCACCATGGTTCCGGATATGCTTTCGGGGAGAATGAATTGTGTGCTCATTCATGGATCACCCCTTTTCAAATGATAATTCTTCCAAATGACTGCTGCCTGCTGTTTGACTGTTTTTGACTGACTGGTTGCTTATTTCCTGTTTTCGTAAATCCCCTTCCGGCTGCCGGAACAATGACGCTTCCTTGCATATTCGGTTTTCAATGTGCGGTATAAAGATATCCTTCATAGTTGATAATATCTGTAAATGACATGCGTACAAAAACTGTACGCAAGCATACTATAACATTCTGCTTTATGATGTGTCAATACCTGTTCTTTGAGATAGTACAAAATTTGTACATTTCGCATAAAAACGACTTCACAAATCTGTCCAAATGTGGTAATATATCCCTGTACAGAATTTGTGCAACACGAAAAGAGAGGTATATGACATGGCAGACGGACAAAAACTAAAAAGCATTCTGGACGAAAGAAGCATGAGTGTAAGAGAACTTGCGAGAAGGACCGGGATCAACAGGACAACACTGTATTACATTGTCAAGAACGATACGAATATCAGATATGATTTTGCCCTCAGAATAGCGAATGAGCTTAAGATCGATGTGGATGAAATCTGTTCCAATAACCCGTTCTCGAAAAAAAGTGACGATGATGAAGTATTCCCACCGATGCCGGATGAATTCGGCGCCCTGCTGGATGCAAACAGGGTGAAACGGTACATGAAATATACACTGTCGCCGCTAATGGGCATGTTCGGAATAGAGGTCATGCCGGATGTGGACCATCTGCTGACTAATTTTTATAAACTCGATGATGCCGGAAGACGCGATGTAGTCAATATGATCAATGCCCTGCTGATCAACCATACCGATCCGGTGAGAGCGGAAAATGTCAAAAAGATAAAGGGATGGTGATCAGCCGCGCAAAAGATATGTATCCGGAAATATGCGTTTTCATGCCAAATTACGAAAACGGTTTCGTGCAATTT
>JAEEKV010000071.1 GCA_016282595.1 Lachnospiraceae bacterium | reverse complement strand
CACGGTTCTTCTTCCGTTCCGCAGGAGTTCGTAAAGATGGTAAATCAGTATGGCGGAAATATGCCGGATGCAGTAGGTATTCCTGAAGAGCAGCTGCGTCAGGCTGCTAAGCTTGCTGTCTGCAAGATCAACATCGACTCCGATATCCGTCTTGCAATGACCGGAAACATCCGCAAGTACTTCGCAGAGCATCCGGATCACTTCGATCCTCGCCAGTACTTAAAGCCCGCTCGTCAGGCTGTTAAGGATATGGTTGCTCACAAGATCATCAACGTACTTGGATCTGACGGCAAGGCTTGAGAAGAAATTAATAGTAAATGAAAGAAAACCCGGTTGGCTGCGCCAACCGGGTTTTTTCGTATTTACTCCGCAACTGTCTGAGCTGAGCCGGGGGATCACGCCTCACCAGTTGCTCATCAATTACCCACCGGGAAATCACGCCCCGACATCTGCTTACAGATCCTTCATGAATTCCTTCACGTGCTTGGCAACATCCCGAGCCTGGTAGTAGATGGAGTAGCTGTCTCCTGCGATGACGGAGATGCGCTGGCAGTTCTCATCGGAGATGAGTTTCTTGAGAAGCTCCGCGGGCTTCTTCACCTCGTAGGCGTTGGACCAGTTGGAGGAAAGGAAAATAGCGGGGAAGCCCGTGGGAAGCCTCAGGCATTGCAGGTCTCTTGCATCGGTCATCATATTGGATCGGTATTGGATGCTTTCCGGATTGGCGTAGTTTCGGATAAACAATTCATCCAGAGTATCGATATGATCCTTCATCACATCCCGGGTAAAGGCTTCGTTGTAGGTTACAAGCTCCATGCGGATAAATCCGGTAGCCTTCATAAGCTTTGACATGATCTGCATATGCTTGCCGGAACAGTAGGCGGCATAGAAGATCTGCTCCTTTGAAAGAGCGGTGTTATCGTACTTTTCCTTCAGAATCTCGGGGCTCAGGAGGTCATATCCCATGAGACCTTCCACATCCTCGGGATATTCGGAAAGATAGGTCAGGGCGCAGACGCCTGATGTGCCGTAGGAAAAGATGGTGACGGGCTTGCCGCCGGTCAGTTTTTCCGTCAGGGTATGAAGCTCTTCGGCAAGGGCCTTTGCGTTTCTTGGTTTGTCGGTAGGATCGGAAAAGCCGCAGCCGAAGAAATCCGGAAGGATCACCCGGTAGTCTTCGGCCAGATGGTCGGCAAGGGGACGAAGCAGCATGGAAGGCGCCGGATCCTCGGCATCCCCCAGAATGAGGATGGTATGCGCACCTTCTCCGGCTACATAGGCGGAGAGCATCTTTCCATCCACTTCGGTCATGGTATTAAAGTCCTTTTGATACTGAGAAACGGTATCCCGCATACGGAAGCTTGTAAAATGACTGGAGATGGAAAAGTAAGCGGTGGATAACAAAAGGATGGCAATGGCTGCAATGGCAGCGGTTCTTAAGATCTTCAAAACCCAGGAGATATCATCTTCTCCGCCGGTAATGAGGGGAGAGAGAGTTTCTCTGATCTTTCGGATCACAAAGGCAATGGGAAAGGTCAGCACCAGCACCGCCAGTAAATAGAGGAAAGGATTCTTAATATAGAAAAAAGCCTTGAACTGTCCGATGAAGGTCTTGCAAAAGAGCTCCACAAACAGCACATGTACCAGATAGATTTCCAAAGTCATGGCCCCAAGGAAGGAAAGAAATTTGTTTCCGATGCGGATCTTCATACTCAAAAGGGTGAGGAGTATGGAAAAGGAAAGCGCGTTCAAGAGCTGCAAAACCGTCAGGATATCTCTGGTAGCAGCAAACCCAATGCCCTGTCCTATGAGGCGGTAAAGCCGCATATCATCTGATGACAAAAAGAGCAAAAGGGCAGTCAGAAGAAAAGAGCTTACAAGAGCTACCGGGTATTTTTTCTTAAGAGTGTCCATGAGCCTGGGAAGTCTCTTTGCAAAGGATACCCCCAAAGGAAAGGCAAGAACACTGTTATACCACCAGGTATCGATCCAGAAAATGCGGCAAAGGGCGCACCAGAGAAGGGCGTAGCCCCAAAGGGCAGCTGCGGCAGAGGTGCGAAGAAACCGAAAGCAAAGGTAAAAGCCGATGTACAGGATGATGATCACGAATACAAACCAGCAGTAGGTACTGGCGGGAAGGGCCGCCGCCTGTCTGTTGACCCGGGCATAAAAGAACATGGTGTCGGTAATCAGAAAGGTGATCACAACAGGAGTAATATGGGAAAGTAAAAACCGGTTCAGGTAGCCGGGCTTGGAGGATAAGCTTTGATAGAGTCCGAAACCTGAGCAGAAAAGGAAGTAGGCTACAAATAAATAACCGATGCCCCGGAAGGGTTCTAAGGCGTACTTGGCGGGATCTTTTGCAGAAAGCTGCACAGGCAGTTTTTGGGATATGTGATGCAGGATGATGCAGATTGCCAGGGCCCCTAAAATGGCTTTGGTCTGAACGGGACTCAGAGCCTCCTGGTTGTAGGTCTTCGATTTGCAAACGGACGCTTTATAAAAAAGTAGCGCAAGCAGGGCCGGATAGGCCAGATAAATGAAGCTGTTCATTGTTACATCCCCTTCTTTGGTATTTCAAAATGCTGTATCTGTTTATCAGTATCCTATGCCCCCTCTGTTTTCTATACAAATATATTTGTATAAATATCATAATATTTATATAAGTTGAAGCAAATTGAAAAGATTGGTATAATAGACTCTGTATGGACAGTTGTGTTTTCGTACCGGGGGGGATGAGGAAAGAAGGAATGGATTATGGAGCAAACACAAATGTTTCAAGATGGTAAAAATGGAATGGAAAACGGCAGGCGCGGATATAAGCGGATCCTGGCGTTATTGATGCTTTGCGTCATCGGCATGATCCTGAATCTCACGGGAGGCTATATAGCGACGAAGATGAATCTGTCCCTGTTTCTGGATACCATCGGAACGGTGCTGGTGGCATCCAGCTGCGGTTATCTTCCTGCAGCTCTGGTGGGACTTGCCAGCAATCTGATCAAATGTATTTTTGATCCCCCTTCCATTTACTATGGATTTTTGAACGTCATCATGGCAGTGGTGGCTACTTATCTGGCCCATAAGGGATGGATGGAAAAATGGTATAAGGCCATCGGCAGTGCCTTTGTACTGTCCCTGGTGGGCGGTGCCTTCGGCTCTGTCTTTACCTGGTTTTTGTATGGCTTTGCCACGGAAGGGATCTCGGCCACCTTTGCGGAGCGGATCCACGAAGTGACAAAGATGCCCAGATTCTGGGCTCAGATGTCGGCAGACTATCTCATCGACCTTCCGGATAAGCTCATCACAGTGGCTGTGGTCTTCGTGATCCGGCTTTGCATGCCGGAGAAAACGAAGCAGTGGCTGGTCTATGACGGCTGGCAGCAAACGCCTTTGAACAAGGAAGAGGAAAAAAAGATCCGCGACCTGGAAAACAGGGTCATGAGTCTTCGAACCAAGATCCTTTTGCTTTTGATCGTGGCACCCCTTTGTGTGGCGATCATGTCAACCGCTATCAGTTATATTCTCTACCGCCAATCCACGGTGGAAGAGCATAAGATCATGGCGCAGGGTGTAGCCAATCTGGCGGCAGGGGTCATTGATGCAGACAGGGTTCAGGATTATCTGAAATACGGAGAAGAGGCGGAAGGCTATCAGGAAACCAAGGAGCTTTTATACAGCATCCGTGAAAGCTCTCCGGATATTGAATATGTCTATGTGTATAAGATCGTAAAGGACGGCTGCTATGTGGTTTTTGATCTGGATACGGAGGAGCTTCAGGGAGAAAAACCGGGAACCCTGGTTTCCTTTGATGAATCCTTCCAGCAATATCTGCCCAGTCTTTTGATGGGGCAACCCATTGATCCTGTGATCACCGATGATACCTACGGCTGGCTTTTGACGGTTTACGTCCCGGTGTATGACGATAACGGCATCTGCCAGTGCTACGCGGCAGCGGATGTTTCCATGGAGCGGCTTCGTGCCAGCAGTTATACCTTTTTTGCCAAGCTCACATCCCTGTTCTTGGGTTTCTTTATTGTGATCATGGTAGTAGGCATGTGGATGGCGGAGTACAACGTGGTCCTGCCCGTAAACTCCATGGCCTATGCGGCCTCGGCCTTTGCCTATAATACGGAAGAGGCTCGTGAGGAAGGCGTGAAGCGGATCCGGGGCCTGGATATTCATACGGGAGATGAGATTGAAAACCTGTATAACGCCTTCAGCGAAACCACCCAGGAATGTGTTCATTTCGTGGAGGATATCGAGCACCAGACGGAAACCATTGCCAAGATGCAGAACGGCCTTATCATGGTACTGGCGGATATGGTGGAGAGCCGGGACAAGAACACCGGAGATCATGTACGAAAGACGGCTGCCTATACCAAGATCATTATGGATGCACTGAAAAAGAAGGGCTACTACGAGGAGCAGCTGACGGATGAGTTCATCTATGATGTGTATCATTCCGCCCCCCTTCACGATGTGGGCAAGATCAAGGTTCGGGATGCCATTTTGAACAAGCCCGGCAAGCTGGATGATGAGGAATTTGCAGAGATGAAAAATCACGCCATGGCCGGAAGCGAGATCATCAGCCAGGCCATTGAGATCGTGCCGGAGTCAGGGTATCTTAATGAAGCCAAGAACCTTGCGGAATACCATCATGAGAAATGGAACGGCAAGGGCTATCCCCACGGTATCGCCGGGGGAGAGATTCCCCTTTCCGCCAGGATCATGGCTGTGGCAGATGTATTTGATGCGGTGGTATCCAAGCGAAGCTATAAAAAGCCATTTACCTTTGAGCAGTCTATGGACATTATCCGGGAAGGTGCGGGAGTACACTTTGACCCGTTGATCGCAGAGGTCTTTCTGGAGTCCGCTGAGGAAGTCAGAAAGGTTGCGGAGGAGTTTGAAAAGAACAACAAGGATATCCTGTCAGTACTGGATAAGCCTGTATTATGAAAAAATGAATTGAGGATTGTATGGACGATAAGAATAGAAATACCGCCATTGGAGAAAATGAATCCATCCAGGAGGGATTGGAGCAGTTTCTGGAAAATGAGCTGCAGGATCCCGGCGTAAAAAAGAAACCGGCGAGCACGGGAAACAAGCCGCCGATGAAACAGACACCGGCCAAGCAGGCTCCTGCTAAGAAAGCACCGGTTAAGAAAGCATCGGCCAAGCAGGTGACTTCCGAAAAGGAGCCCCTTCCCCGGAAGAAAACTGAGGAGCAGATCAAAAAGCGCAGACCACAGGAGGCGCCGAAAAGAAAAGTAAAACGTCCCGAGAAGCCCACCTTTGACGAGGGCTTCGGAGACGGATTTGAAAAAGGCTACGCCGCAGGGTTTAATCAGGGCTATGAAGCGCGTCGGGGCTATGATCCCGGCTATGATGAGGACGGGTATGCGGATGCCTATGATGACGAGGAAGCGTATGATGGCTTGGATGCAGCGGGAGGATATGACACATATGAAGAATCCGGCGCCCATGAAGAGTATGACGCATATGATGATTATGAGGAGGACATTCCCCGCGGCGGCGTAAAAAAAGCGGCAAGACCCCGGAGAAAGAGTGCTCCCGTGGGCCGTGACAGAAGGCATGAAGAACCTGCCAGAAGAGAGAAGGATAAAAGGGAGCGGGCAGCGGCCGAAAAACGGATCAAGGCGGCAAGGGCCGCCAGGGTCAAGACGCAGGAAAAGCGGGAAAAGGAGCGGCTTAAGAAGGAAAAGAATGCGCTCAGGCAGGAAAGAAAAGGCGGGGATCAAAAGAAAAAGCACGGCCTTATCAAGTTTCTCATTGCCCTGGCAGTGCTGCTTTGTATCCTGTACTTTTTGATGAACAGGCTGGTGGGATCGGCTTATAAGCAGATGACCACCGAGCAGCCGGCAGAGCTTGCGGGGGAGCCTATGAAGGAAGAGGGCGTGTCCCACATTCTGCTCATCGGAAATGATTCAAGAGAAAACGGAGAGGATGGCCGTTCGGACGCCATGATCCTGGTTTCCATGAATCCCAAGACAAAGAAGATCTATATGACGTCCTTTTTGCGGGATATGTATGTGACGATCCCGGGACATGGAGAGAATAGGCTGAATGCGGCTTATGCATACGGTGGTGCGGCACTTTTGTGCCAGACCATCAAGGAGAATTTTGACATCGAGGTCAATCGCTATGCCATCGTGAATTTCCAGGCCTTTGCAGCCCTGGTGGATGCGGTCGGCGGAGTGGATCTGGAGCTTAGCTCGGAAGAGGTGGAATGGGTCAACGCCTATCTGAATGAATACAATATGTTAGAGGGGCGTGATATGCAGACGGATTATCTGGACACCTCCAAGTCCGGTATGCTGCACCTGAACGGACCCCAGGCACTTGCCTACAGCCGGAACCGTTATATCGGAACGGATTTCGGAAGGACCGAGAGGCAGAGAAAGGTCCTTGCAGCCATCAAGAAAAAAATGCCCGTAGCGATGGCAACCAATGCAAGCGGTCTGATGGAAGGGATCTTCCCATATCTGACCACAAACCTGAAGCAAAGCGAGGTTACGGAGCTGTCCCTGAAGGCAGCGGCAGCCGCAACCTATGAAACGATAGAGCTGACTGTGCCTGCAGACGGTACCTGGTCCAATGCCAATATCGGCGGCAAGGCAGTACTGCAGGTGGATTTTGATGCCAATAAGAAGATTTTGAAGGATGAGATCTTCGGAGAGGGCAGTGCAGCCGGTCAGAGCGAAAATACAGGAGTAGAATAACCGGGCGATATGGCAAAAGGCGAAAAAAACAGACAAACAGATACAGGAATCCCGCTATTGATCCGGGATCTTAAGGAAAACGGTTTGGGGCTTCTGGCGGTTGTGGTCTATATTGCGCTGTTTCAGCTTTTGTTTCATACGATCTGCCCCATGCAGCTTTTGTTGGGACTGCCGTGCCCGGGCTGCGGGCTGACCAGATCGGGGCTGCTTTTATTGTCCGGACATCCCATCAGAGCCTTTGTGATGCATCCCTTTTTGTATGCCTGGATAGTGATCCTGCTGGACTTTGGGATCAACCGGTATCTTCTGGGAAGAAAACCGAAGGAACTTTATCTGCTTTTGGGGATCACGCTGGTGGGGATGGTGATCTTTTACGGATACCGGATGGCAACCATGTATCCGGACAGGGAGCCGATGCAGCCCTTGACGCAGGGACTTTTAAGCAGGCTTCGGCAGCTGTATTTTTCCCGGATGTAATTTATAACACTATTATAATTCAAAGATCAGAGAGGAGTTCAGGATGAAAGAAAATCAAAACGAGTTTATACCCTTTGAGGACGAAAGCACGACGCCGGAAAGCGTTGCTGCTCCGGAGAGCGTGACTGCTTTGGAAAGTGTGCTCATGACGGATTATGAGATGCCGTCGGAGCTGGATCTTTCCACAGAGGTAGAAGAGGACGGGCAGATCGCCAGGGAGTCGGAGGATGCCCTGCAGGTTACTGTCGGGAACGAGGAGACTCAAAGTGGGGCAGATTCTTTTGCCAATGAAGCAGCTGCTATGCAGAATGAAAACGTCCCGCAGCAGGAGCCCCAAAAGCGCAACTATGAAAAGTATCTGGAGGGAGACGGTTTTGAAAACTTTGCAACGCCGCCTCAGGCACCGGATATGATGCCGGAGATGTTAAAGGCCCATGATACCTACTATCAGGCTCAGGCTCCGGCACCCGTGCCGCCTATGAACCCGGCAGCCCTTGACGGACTGGAGGAGCCTGTTTCCATGGGGGAATGGCTGGTTTGCATGCTGCTGATGATGATTCCCTGCGTGAACCTGGTACTGGTTTTTGTCTGGGCCTTCAGCAAAACGGAGAAAAAATCCAAATCCAATTACTTTAAAGCGCAGCTGATCGTTTTCGGTGTCCTTTTTGCCATCTATATCCTGCTCTTTGTGGTGATGTTTATCTTTGGCATAGCGGCAGCGCTGTAAGAGCGGATCAGGCGACAGGAAAAGACAGATTGGAGAATGGACAGATGTGGATCGCAGACGGCTGGAAAGAGTATGAAGTGATCGAAGCTACCGCAGGGGAAAAGCTGGAACGCTGGGGAGACTATGTGCTCCTTCGTCCGGATCCCCAGGTGATATGGGATACCAAAAGGCTTGCCCCGGAATGGAAGAAAAAGAACGGACACTACCACCGCTCCGCCAAAGGGGGCGGTTATTGGGAGATGTTTGATCTTCCCGAGGAGTGGAGCATTGCATACCAGGGAGAGGCAGGGAAGCTTTTGTTTCACTTAAAGCCCTTTGCCTTTAAGCATACGGGAGTGTTTCCCGAGCAGGCAGTGAACTGGGACTGGTGTGCCAAAAAGATCAAGGAATCCCTGGAAAAGAGATCTGCCCCGCCCCGGGTTTTGAATCTGTTTGCCTACACCGGAGGCGCAACCATTTCCGCTGCTTTGGCGGGGGCCCATGTGACCCATGTGGATGCGGCCAAGGGAATGGTCGGCTGGGCCAAGGAAAATGCGGCAGCCAGCAATGTGGATCCTACCAAAACCAGGTGGCTGGTGGATGACTGTATGAAGTTTGTGGAGCGGGAGCTAAGACGCGGCAATACCTACGAGGGTATCATCATGGATCCGCCCTCCTACGGCAGAGGCCCCAAGGGAGAGATCTGGAAGATCGAAGAGTGCGTCTATCCCCTCATCGTGGAGGCGGCCAAGCTCTTATCCGGGGATGCCGCATTTTTCCTCATCAACTCCTATACCACGGGATTGCAGCCCGCAGTGCTTTCCTACATGCTTTCGGAGGCCATCGCCTCGGAGCGGGGCGGAAGGGTGGAGGCATCGGAGATCGGCCTTCCCATCCGGCAAAACGGTCTGGTGCTCCCCTGCGGTGCCAGCGGAAGATGGAGCAGTGACTGAGGAAAGACGAAAAGAGTCGGGAGGGCCTTGTAGGGGCTTTGTCTTGACGGAGTCTTTGTAGCTATGGTATATTCAAAAAGTTGAGTGGATGCCTTGCCGAGGTTTTACCTTGACAAGGCGTTTTCTTATTATATAGAAGAAAACGGAAAAAGAGGAGGAGAAAACATGGCAGCTTTAACAAGCGCACAGGTCGGTATCATTATTTCCATAGTGATCTATCTGGCCGGAATGCTTCTCGTAGGCTTTATGGCTTCGAGGAACACAAATGATGTAGGGGATTTTTATCTGGGCGGCAGAAAGCTTGGCCCCTTCGTAACGGCAATGAGTGCCGAGGCTTCGGATATGAGCTCCTATCTGTTGATGGGCGTGCCGGGTCTGGCATACTTTTCCGGAATCGCCGATGCAGGCTGGACAGCCTTCGGTCTCATCGTCGGAACCTATTTAAACTGGCTCTTTACCGCAAAGAGACTTCGTAACTACACGGAGCGGGTAGGTGCCATTACCATTCCCGATTACCTGAAAAGAAGATTTCGGGATGAGAGCAATGTGCTGCTGTTTGTAGGCGCACTGTTCATCATCATTTTCTTCGTACCCTATACCGCATCCGGCTTTTCTGCCTGCGGTAAGCTCTTTGGCTCCTTGTTTGGAGTAAATTACCAGCTGGCCATGATCGTATCAGCCATCATCATCGTGGGTTATACCACCACCGGTGGCTTTTTGGCAGCTTCCACCACGGACTTTATCCAGTCCATCGTTATGACCATTGCACTTTTCGTAGTGCTGGGCTATGGCGTAGTACAGGCCGGCGGCGTTTCCGCAGTTATTGACAATGCCGGAAGCCTTCCCGGATTTTTGGATGTATCTGCGACCTTTGACAATGTGAGCCAGGCGGCAAGCCCTTACGGCATTTTCAATAAGATCACAATGTTCTGCTGGGGACTGGGATACTTCGGTATGCCTCACATTTTGCTTCGCTTCATGGCTATTGAGAATCCCAACAAGTTAAAGCTCTCCAGAAGAGTGGCTTCCATCTGGGTGGTATTCTCCCTGGCCATCGCTGTAATCCTCGGCGTGGTTGGACGTGCCATGACCCAGAGCGGCGTGCTGGATTCCCTCATTGAGGATCCCACCAGCTCCTCCAAGGCAGAGACCCTTATCGTAGTACTGGCAGATCACATCAGTAAGAACGGATTCATTTTCGCACTGGTAGCAGGTGTGATCATTGCAGGTATCCTGGCATCCACCATGTCCACCGCGGACTCTCAGCTCATTGCAGCTGCATCCGCAGTATCCGAGAACATCATTCAGGATGTCTTCAAGGTAAAACTGAAAGAAAGAAGCGCCATGCTGACAGCTCGTTGCACCCTGGTAGCTGTGGCTGTACTGGCAGCATTCATTGCATGGAACCCCAACAGCTCCGTATTCGGAATCGTATCCTTTGCATGGGCAGGCTTCGGTGCTGTATTCGGTCCCGCAATTCTTATGTCCTTATATTGGAAGAGATGCAACCGCTTCGGTGCCATGGCCGGAATGATCTCCGGCGGATTGATGGTATTCATCTGGAAGTACGGCGTTCGTCCCATGGGCGGTGCCTGGGATCTGTATGAGCTGGCTCCCGCATTCCTGGTAGCATTGATCTTCATCGTATTTGTAAGCCTTATCACTCCCGCTCCCGCAGAGGAGATCGCAGGAGAGTTTGATGAAGTAGCAGCAAAGTAAAAAACTTACTTATTATAGAAGAAACGCCGCAGGCTTTGATGAGTCTGCGGTATTTCTTCGGAAAAATACAAGATATAGTGGCAGATCAGGCGCGCTGCGGATTGTATCTTAAAAAGAACAATAAAAAACAAAAAGTGCTTGCATTTCCCATTCCGATAGAGTAGAATGGCAAGTGCTGTGACATTGATAGCTATGAAGCGAGAGGTTGCCGGACTGGCGAAAGCCTTTTCGGGTTTTCCGTGGAGCGAATGTCAGGAAGAAACTGACGACAAGTTACTGTACGAATCAGCGAAAGCGAACTGTCTGCTGCGAGCAGAAACGACGTGTGAGTTTTTGGGACACACACGGGAGAGTGTACAGTCACCACTTGTCGTACTTGAAACTAAAAAGTGCGAAAAGGAGGCGGCTTTTTTTATGGCAAATCAACAAGTAATGAGAATCACATTGAAGGCTTATGACCATCAGCTGATCGATAGCTCTGCAAAGAAGATCATCGAGACAGTAAAGAAGAATGGTTCCCAGGTATCGGGTCCGATTCCCCTTCCTACTAAAAAGGAAGTAGTAACCATCCTTCGTGCCGTTCATAAGTACAAAGATTCCCGTGAGCAGTTTGAGCAGAGAACGCACAAAAGGCTCATCGACGTAATGGCACCCACTCAGAAGACGGTAGATGCCCTTCAGAGATTAGAGATGCCTGCCGGTGTTTACATCGGAATCAAAATGAAGTAACTAATAGCAATGTATGAACGGCTTGTCCCGTTCCGATGCATGAAGGAGGTAACAAATGAAAAAAGCAATTTTGGCAACTAAGGTCGGTATGACCCAGATCTTTCAGGAAGACGGAAGTCTGATCCCTGTAACGGTCCTGACAGCAGGCCCCTGTGTAGTAACACAGATCAAGACCGCTGAGAACGATGGCTATGATGCAATCCAGGTTGGTTATGAGGATAAGAAAGAGAAAGTCATCACCAAGGATAAGGGCGGCAAGAAAGAGATCGCTCACAGACATGGCGTAAATAAGCCGCTGAAGGGACATTTCGACAAAGCCGGAGTATCCACCAAGAGATATCTTCGTGAGTTCAAGTTCGAGAACGCTTCCGAGTATCAGCTGGCACAGGAGATCAAGGCAGACATCTTCGAGCAAGGCGATCATGTAGATGCAACCGCAATCTCCAAAGGTAAAGGGTTCCAGGGTGCGATCAAGAGACTCGGTCAGCACAGAGGACCTATGAAGCACGGTTCCAAGTTCCACCGTCATCAGGGTTCCAACGGTGCATGTTCTTCCCCTTCCAGAGTATTCAAGGGAAAAGGAATGCCCGGACATATGGGATCGGTAAAGGTTACAGTTCAAAATCTTGAGGTAGTCAGAGTAGATGCGGAGAAGAATCTTTTGCTTGTAAAGGGTTCCGTTCCCGGACCGAAGAAGTCTCTGGTAACCATCAAAGAGACCACAAGAGTGGATATTTAATCGGTGAAAGGAGGAACAGATCATGGCAAACGTATCCGTATTTAATATGGAAGGCAAGGAAGTCGGAACGATCGATTTGAATGATGCCATCTTTGGCGTAGAGATCAACGAGCACCTTGTACATATGGCAGTTTTGCAGCAGCTTGCAGCAAATCGCCAGGGCACCCAGAAAGCAAAGACCCGCGCTGAGGTTTCCGGCGGCGGAAGAAAGCCCTGGAGACAGAAAGGAACGGGACATGCACGTCAGGGTTCCAACAGATCTCCCCAGTGGAAGGGCGGCGGCGTAGTATTCGCTCCCACTCCGAGAGATTACAGCTTCAAGCTGAATAAGAAGGAAAAGAGAGCGGCATTAAAGAGCGCACTCACCAGCAGAGTTCAGGAGAACAAGCTGATCGTAGTAGATGAGCTGAAGTTCGATGAGATCAAGACCAAGAGCTTTGCACAGGTTATGAACAACCTGAAGGTTGAGAAAGGCCTCGTAGTTCTGGCTGACAACGATCAGAACACCGTTCTTTCCGCAAGAAACATGGCAAAGGTTAACACCACATTGGTTGGTCAGATCAATGTTTATGACATTATGAACGGCGGTACCATCGTCCTGACGAAGGATTCCGCTGCGAAGATCGAGGAGGTGTACGCATAATGGCAGCATTACAGTATTATGATGTGATTTTAAAGCCGGTCATCACCGAGAAGAGCATGGATGGCATGAGCGAGAAGAAGTACACATTTTTCGTGCATCCCGAAGCAAACAAATCGCAGATCAAGGAAGCGGTTGAGAAGATGTTTGACGGTGTTAAGGTGGCAAAGGTCAATACCATCAACCAGGACGGCAAGAAGAAACGCCGCGGTATGACCATCGGCCAGACGGCAAAGACCAAAAAGGCAATCGTTCAGCTGACAGAAGAGAGCAACGAGATTGAGATCTTCTCAGGTCTTTGATAACGAAAACTATGTGCAGTAAAGCACGAGAGCAAATCATTTGAAAGGAGAAATACAAAATGGGAATTAAGAGTTACAACCCATATACCCCCTCCAGAAGAAACATGACCGGTTCTGATTTCGCTGAGATCACCAAGAGCGAACCGGAAAAGTCTCTGGTCGTAGCAGTGCCGAAACATTCCGGCCGTAATAATCAGGGTAAGATCACCGTTCGTCATCATGGCGGCGGCGCAAAGAAAAAATACAGAATGGTAGATTTCAGAAGAAATACCAAAGACGGGATCCCCGCTAAGGTAATCGGTATCGAGTACGATCCGAACCGCAGTGCCAACATCGCACTCATCTGCTATCAGGATGGCGAGAAGGCATACATCCTGGCTCCCCAGGGTCTGACAGACGGCATGACCGTAATGAGCGGAGCACAGGCCGAGGTTAGAGTAGGTAACTGCCTGCCGATCTCCGAGATCCCTGTAGGTACTCTTCTTCATAACATTGAGCTTCAGCCGGGCAAGGGCGGCCAGATGGTAAGAGCTGCCGGTAACAGCGCACAGCTGATGGCAAAAGAAGGCAAATACGCAACCCTGCGTCTTCCTTCCGGAGAAATGAGAATGGTTCCCCTGAACTGCCGCGCTTCCATCGGTGTAGTCGGAAACGGCGATCACAACCTTGTGAAGATCGGTAAAGCAGGACGTAAGCGTCACATGGGTATCCGCCCGACTGTAAGAGGTTCCGTAATGAACCCGAATGACCATCCGCACGGTGGCGGTGAAGGTCACAGCCCGGTAGGACGCAAGCGTCCGGTAACCCCCTGGGGCAAGGCT
>JAEEKV010000070.1 GCA_016282595.1 Lachnospiraceae bacterium | reverse complement strand
TACTCTGTCTTCCATCCGTCAACAAACGCGGTAACCACGCCGGCCCAGTCGCCTGTTCCTGCTGCATATGCGGTCAGGGCACTGCCGACACCGTTTTTCCAGTTTTCGGAAGGCATTGTTGTGAAGTTCCATGATACAGGAGTCTTCCCGGAAGCGGTAATCTCTGTATCCTGCTTTACAAATACATTCTTGGACTCTACAGCATTCTTGAAGGGGATAACAAAGCCCATATCCTCGCCCATGATCTTGGTTCCTTCTTCGCTGGTAACACACCAGTTAATGAAATCAAGGGTTGCCTGGATATCCTCAGCAGATGCTTCCTTGTTCACACACCAGAAATTCTCGGTACCGGTACAAAGTCCTTCGTTTGCATCATCTACGCCAAAGTAGATGGGGAGCATAGCCAGTTCATCATCCTTGAAGTTCTCGGAAAGTGAACCATATTCCCAGGAACCGTTCTGATAGAAGACTGCCTCACCGTTTACAAATTCAGCCCTTGCATCATCACCGGTCTTAGAAGCCAGTTCAGCGGGATCGCAGGTAGAATCGGTGATATAGAGATCAAATACTGCCTTGTAGTTATCAAGGTACAGACCCTTGATTGCATCTGTTGAGGTGATGCCGTCATTCTTGTACTCATAATAGATCGGCAGGTTTGCCAGATGAGTCTTGAATCTCCAGTCAGAAGATCCGTCCATACCTGTGGAAGCGAAAGCACCCTTGATGCCAAGTTCATCCTTGCGGGCCTGCATATCATCTGCAGCAGCCTTCAGGTCATCAAAGCTCTTGATGTCATCTACGGAATATCCTGCCTTCTCAAGCAGTGTCTTATTTGCGATGATACCGTAGGACTCGATTACATAGGCAATACCTAAGGTCGCATCTCCGTCCTTTAATGCAAATGCGTCACTGGTCAGTTCATTTGCGATGGCAGATCCTGACAGGTCATAGCAGTAATCCTTCCAGTTTGCCAGACCTACAGGTCCGTTTACCTGAAACAGAGTCGGCGCATCGGATTTTGCCATCTCACTCATCAGGGTTGTTTCATACTCGCCGGAAGCAGCGGTTACAACCGTTACAGGCACACCGGTCTGCTGGGTGTAGGAAGCTGCCAGCGTCTGCCACTGGGGATCCTGCTCGGGCTTGAAGTTTAAGTAGTATACCTTGCCGTCTGCACCGGATGTCTGCGTCTCCTCTTTCGCATCAGCAGCTGCTGCATCATCCGTTGCTTCAGCCGTTGCGCCTGCATCTGTTGCACTTGCATCATCAGCGGTTCCAGTGCTTCCACAACCTGCCAGCAGACCTGTTGCCAATACTGCACTTAAGCCGATTGCAACCATTTTCTTGAGTTTCATGTTTGTTCCTCCTTTTGTGGATTGAAGATATTGTTTTTGTACTCCTCATTGGAAACGTCTTGGAAATTACACTTTTAAATTGGCATCGTTTCCATTGATTATAATGTATATATAACACCACTTGTCGAAATATTGCAATACCCAATCGTATAATAATGGGATATTTGTCAATTATTCACATCATTTGAAATGATTATTTGTGTGATTTGCACAAGGAATATAGAGAAAAATCTATGGAACCGTTCTCAAAAACCGTTCCATAGATTTAGAATTAGAAAAGAGAGGTTTTCATGTTGTATTTTTGTGGCTTTGTGATCCTATTTCATGATTGCAAAGCTCCCCTCGCCCATTTTCAGTCTGTCACCTTCCGACAAAACCGATCCAATGGAATAAACTACACTTTTGCCCTCAAACTCGTGCGCCCTTACCTCAAGCGCCTTATTTGCGGGATTGACTGCACAGATGGCGCTGCCCCTTGTATAGACAAACGGACGGTCCTTTTCTCCAACCAGAACCGAAAAATCACTGTCCGCATCAAAATCACTGCCGCTCTGTCTCAATGCAAAGATATCCTTTACCACATGCCAAAGGGAGCTTTCATCCGCCATGGCAGCCTCTACGCTGGGCGCATCCTCCGACGCATCCACGGGAAGGTAAAGGTCCTTTGCTTCCGCATCGGAGAATCCCTTATTTACGCCGTCTGTCCATTGCATGGGCGTTCTGGTACCGGTTCTTGTATAACCGCCTTCCTTGGTGGGAACATCCAGATACCGCATACCAATCTCGTCCCCGTAATAAAGGAAGGGAACACCGGGAAGAGTAAAAAGGGTCGCAAAGGCCACCTTCAGTTCCGGGATCGAAAGTGTCTTTCGGGGTCTTTCCGTATCGTGGTTACAGCTGATGAGGGAAATATAGCCCTTGCCCTTCGTCTCCTCCAGTTTGGGAAGATATTCATCCAGGAACCGGGTAATATCCCCTTCTCCGTCCGCCTTGAAATAACTGTGATCCCCGCCGGGTGTCTGATAGTCACGCAGCAGTGAGTTATATCCGTTACCGTACCAGTTTAAGAAAAAGTCCATATCAAAGCCTGCGCCAAGGATCGACATGCGGGGTCTGTTCCACTCGGCCACAAAGGCAGCCTTTGGAAAATCCTTTCGCACAGATGCAAAGATGTCACGCCAGACCTCGCAAGTACCGCTTTTATCTTCGTCATCATCCTTTACCAGGGAATCTGCCATATCCACCCTGAATCCATCGCAGCCCATGGACAGCCAGAAACAGATCACATCTTTAATGGCCTCTCTTGTGGCCAGGCAGTCCGGATCATCCATCGGCTTCTGCCAGGACTCCTCGGGTTTGAAAAATCCGTAATTGAGTGCCGGCTGACATTTGAAAAAGTTCAGCATATAGGTGCCGTCACGGTCACATTCACCGCCGATATAAGGGTGCCCCTTGATGGCGCAGATCCAGTTATCGGTCCAGATATAGCGTCCGGAGTATTCGTTTTTTTCCGCCTTTCCGCTTTCCAAAAACCAGGGATGCTCTTCCGATGTATGTCCCGGAACCAGGTCAAGAAGTACATGGATCCCCTTTTCATGGGCCATTTCAAACAAACGCTTTATATCCTCATTGGTACCGTATCTTGCAGCCACTTTTTTATAATCCCTGACATCATATCCTGCATCCTTAAAGGGGGAATCGTAGCAGGGATTGATCCACAGCGCATTGGCGCCCAGCTGTTTGATATAATCCAGTTTTTCGATGATCCCGTTAAAATCCCCGATGCCGTCACCATTGCTGTCCTTAAATGACTGGGGATAAATCTCATAGAAAACAGCTTTTTTCAACCATTCAATCATATAGCTAATCTCCTTTTTCAAAAGAAGCAGCGATCACTTTCGACTGATTCCCGGAAAAAGATCTGCCTGTCACAGTATCCTTCCCGAAACAGTTCCTTCCGCGACCGCTGCCCGTTACGCATTTAACCTATTTCAAATATTCTAATTTTATTTTTGATCTATATGCATCAGGCATCAATCGTCAGCCCTTTACTGCTCCGCCGGTGACACCTTCTACATAGTAATTCTGCAATGCCATGAACAGGATCGTTACCGGGATCGCTACCAGAATGCCGCCTGCGCAGAACCTGGTAAAGTAGCCCTGATAATCGTTTGTCCATACCCATCTGGTCATGGCCACGGCTACATTGTAACTCTCGTCATGTCCGAATGCCACATAGGATGCGAAGATGTAATCACACCAGGGTGCCATGAATGCTACCAGCGCCGTATAGATGATGATGGGCTTGCTCATGGGGATCAGCATGGTAAGGAAGATCCTTGCATGGGAAGCGCCGTCGATCCTTGCCGCTTCATCCAGGGCTCTCGGGATGGTATCAAAATAACCCTTGCACACATAGTAGCCCATACCGGAACTTGCTACCGACACCAGGATCAATCCGTATACCGCACCGCCCTGTGTCATGCCGATCTGCTTGAGCAGGAAGTACAGACAGATCATGGTAAGGAATCCGGGGAACATGCCCAGTACCAGCCAGAAACGCATCAGGAGCTTACGGCCCTTGAAACGCATTCTGGAAAGCGCGTAGCTGACGCAAAGGATGATAATGGTCTGCAGGATGGATACAAAGATGGCGATCACAAGGGTGTTAACATACCATTTGATAAAGTTCGTCTGCCCCGAGAACAGGAATCTGTAATTATCCAGTGAAAAATGCTTCGGGATCAGATAATCTACCATGCCGCCGTATTCCACCTTAGGATCATAGGATCTGAAACTCTGCAGCACCAGTCCGATGAAGGGGAACAGCCATATAATGCTGATCAGTACCAATAGTATATAAACGCCGATGGTGCCTCTTTTCCTTTTTCCGCTCATGCTTGCGGTCTTATCCGGTTTACTCATTGGAATCCCTCCTCATCTTTTACAGAAGGCAGTCTGTTGTACACTACCATTGTTACTACAGCTGTTACAATGAATACCATAATACCCAGTACAGCCGCCATCTTATAGTTCGTGTCATTCACCGTCATCTTATACAGCCAGGTAACCAGAAGGTCTGTGGAACCGGCCTTATTCGCCAGTTTCATGGACTGCGGTTTACCCTGTGTCAGAAGGTAGATCACGTTGAAGTTGTTCAGGTTGTTTGTAAACTGTGTCAGAAGGAAAGGTCCCGTTACAAAAAGCATGTAGGGAAGGGTGATGCTCTTGAACATCTGCCATCCCGTAGCACCGTCCACCTTGGCGCTTTCGTAAAGCTCTGCGGGAATGTTCATCAAAAGTCCCGTTGCGATCAGCATCATATAGGGAATACCGATCCAGATATTTACCACGATGATGGTGATACGCGCCAGCATGGGATCTACCCAGAACTGGATGGGTGATGAGATCACACCCCACTTGAGCAGATATCCGTTGATCAGTCCGTCATTTGCAAACATCTTCATAACGTACAGGAGGGATACAAACTGGGGAACCGCAATGGTCATGACCAGGATGGTTCTCCAGAGTTTTTTCAGTTTGATCTCCTTTTTATTGATCAGCATTGCTACTGCAAGGCCGAGGAAATAATCGATAAAGGTTGCAAAAAATGCCCAGACGATAGTCCATGCCAATACCTTGAAGAAGGTGGATCCCATACCCTGCGTTCCAAAGGAAAACAGGTTCTTGAAGTTGTCAAGGCCCACCCAGGTAAACAGATTTGTCGGCGCCTGATGCTTGTCATCATAGTTGGTAAAGGCGACGCAGATCATAAAGATGATGGGCACCACCGTAAAGAGGAACACACCGCTTACAGGAATCGCCATCAGTGTTTTGTCAAAATTCTTGTCGAGAAGCGAGCCGATCACTTTTCCATTGGAAGGAAGTTCTTTTCCCGCCTTCAGCAGTTCTTCCATCTTTAAGTTATCTTTGATATTCAGATACCAAAGCAGAATGAAAGCAGCAATGACGATCAGGGTCAGGATGCCGAACAGAAGGATCAAGAATGAGTTGTCTCCATATACGGTCTTACGGCCCTGCTTATATGTTTCCACCGTGCCAAGGGTGGGCAGTTTGGATAGATAATACCCGCCAAACCGGATCATATAAAGGATGAACAGGATCTCTGTTGTCAAGAATGCAACGCCTTTGACCCACTGACCTCTCAATATCTGTCCGCACCCCATAATCACAAATGAAAGTTTTGTTTTAAAATCACCTTTCATATATTACCTCCGCTGATTGTCTAAAGAATCCGGCGAAAGACTCCAGTCCTTCGCCGGATCCGTATTACATCAATATCTTTTTACTGTGCATAAGAAATGCAGGTATCCTGGAACTGCTGAAGTGCCTTCATCAGATCGTCATCGCTGGAACCGGATGACAGTTCGCCGTTTCTTACGCTGTCACCAAGGGATGTTGCCAGTGACCAGTAATCACCGGGATACTGTCCCTGAGGAATGGAGTACTTAAGCTGCTCAGCCAGTGCGGAAAGAGCCACATCAGACTTTACTGCGTCAGAAGCCTGTGCCTTCAGGTTAGAAGGACCCCAGCCAACTTCATTGTATCTGTCAAGCTGTACAGCTTCGCCTGCAAGATAATATGCAAGTGCGTCGCAAGCAGCCAGTTTGTCATCATCAGTCTGAGGCTTCACACCGAGAAGCTTGAATCCGCCGAAGCCGCTCATCTGATGCTCCGTTCCGTTGCCATCCTTGAAGGTAGGAAGCTTTGCGCAAGCGTAGTTGTCGCCGAATACTTCCTGTGCAGTTGCGCTGTCCCATGTACCGTCTACGATCGCACCAACGTTTGTAGCTTCACCCATAGCGGAACCGTTCTGGAAACACTTGGACTCATTGAGAGTGATCATAGCCTTCAGAGCTGCAATACCGTTGTCAGATGCATAGTCTACATTTGCCTTGGTAAAGTTACCGCTGTCATCTGTCTCATAAGAAAGATCACATCCGGCACCGAAGAAGAATGCTGTCTGATACCAGCCGGAGTTGATCTCCATGTAGAAGTTCTTGCCTGCTGCTTCGCAGTCAGCAAGGATGCCTTCCAAGGTGCTGGGATCCTTTACAACGCTCTTGTCATAATACAGGAAATATCCGTTATCGGAAGTCAGCGGATAAGCATAAAGTTCGCTTCCTACTGTGGCTGCCTTGATGGAGCCTTCATCATTCTCGCTCTTCACTGCGTCGATCACATCAGGATTTACTGTCTCAAGTGCGCCTGCTGCAACAAGACGTGCGATCTGATCCTGAGCAAAAGCGTAAATATCTGCGCCCGCTTCTACGTCGGTGATCATGTTGCCGGCTGCATCGCCTTCACCAACTGCTTCTACGGAAATCTTGTAGCCTGCGAAATCCGGGTTGTCAGCAAGGAACTTCTCAGCTTCCTTAGCGGTGAAATCAACCACCGCATCAGCAACCCAAACCTTGATCTCGCCCTTGGAGCCATCACCTACAGAAGCGCTGGGCTTCTCTTCTTCGCCTTCTGCCGCATCAGCAGCGGCGTCATCAGTTGTCTCC
>JAEEKV010000069.1 GCA_016282595.1 Lachnospiraceae bacterium | reverse complement strand
TAAAAAAGTTAGCAGAAAACAACAATGATAAGGTAAAGGTTATGAGACTGATTCCCGGAAAAACAAAAGTCAGAATGGAAGTCTTCAAAGGGGTTTCCCTGGCAGACATCATCGTATGCGCGGTCTTTCTATCGCTCATGGTATGTGTGATGCTGTCAGAGCTGCCGCTTCGTGTTTTGATGGCCATTTTACTGGGACTCATCATGGTGCTTTTGGTGATCCGGCCCGGTGGCGTGTCGAATTACACCAGGCTTTTGATGATGCTGCGGTTCTTTGCCCTTCCCGGAAAGTTTGAGCGTGTTTATGATGATCAGATGCTCCTGGATAAGGCCAGCGGCAAGCTTCATGAGGAAGTGATCGACGGCTATAAGGAAAAGAACGAAAGCTTTTATCAGGATGAGGGATTGGGAGCTTCCGGTGAGGAAGTGGAGCTCTATTTCTGGGAGCGCCTCATGGGAACCGATGCGGAAGAGGAAGACTTTGAAGTCGATTTCTCAGATATGTATGAGAAAAAAGAGTCCGCTGTATTTTCCGAAGATGCTGAAGCAAGTGAGATGCAAGACGAGGAGAATCAGGACGGCGAGGCCAAAGCCCAAGAAGATGTAGCTGCTTCTGAGGGGGCTGAGGCATCCCATGATGTTGAGACATCTGATGGTGATAAGACATCTGAAGAGGGAGAGTCCTCCGATACTACCGGGTCTTCTGATGAATCCCAATCTGAAGAGACCTTGGAAGATGGAAAGAAGAAGCCCGTTTTCAAGAAGGGGCTGTTCCATAGTGGTGAAACATCGGAAGAAAAAGCAGCCAGAAAGGCAGAAAAAGAAGCTGCCAAAGAAGCAAAGAAGGCGGAAAAGGCTGCACTGAAGGCCGAAAAGAAGGAAAAGAAAGAGCAGCTGAAGGCTGAGAAGAAAGCAAAGAAGGAAGAGGCACTGGCTGCCAGGAAGGCAAAGAAGGAGCGTAAGGTCCTGCTTTCCTTTGATGAAGAGAATCCGGATGCTGCAGGGGAGGAAGCAGCTGCTGATGCGGAGAGCGTAGAAAGTGATGCTTCTGTTGAAAATGCAGAGGGAGTAGTTACTGAAAGCACAGAGGGAGCAGTTGCTGAGAACGCAGATGGAGAAGTTGCTGAAAGCACAGAGGCTGTTGGAAATGAAACTGACGGTGCAATAGATGGGGAAGCTGTACGGAATTCAGAGTACACCCGGAGCGATGAAGAGAATGCAGGTGCCTCTGATAACACTGAAAATACAGAGAATACCGAGAATACAGATAATACCGAGAATGCGGATAATACCGAGAATACTGATTCCACTCAGCAGACAGAAGTTTCTGAATCTGCCGATGGTACAGATCAAAAAACAGCAAGTGTCGAGTCAGAAGTAAAGTCTGAAGAAAAGACAGAAGAGAAGACCGTAGATAAGACCGAAGTAAAGACTGAGGATAAGACCGAAGAAGAAACTATTTCCGAGCCCACCGAGCAGGAACTGAAGGCTCTGCGGGCAGAGAAGGTAAAAGAACAGAATAAGAAGTGGAAGAGCGAGATCAAGGATGCGGTTAAGACCCAGAAGCAGATCAAGCGGGAAGAGCGCGCTCAGGAAAGAGCCAGGATCAGAGAAGAGAACCGGATTCTGAGAAGTGCGAATGCTACCGATGAGGAAAGAGAAGCGGCCTGGGCTGCCCGTATGGAACGTGCGGTGCAGAGAAAGCAGGAAAAAGAGGCACGTCAGGATGATAGCACCCTTGGCCTGTTTATGGAAAACCTCATGGCCTTTACGGATATTCGGGAAAACCTCATCGCCTACGCCGACAAGTATTTTGGTGCGGTGATTGAGATCATGCCCATTGCCTTCGGCAGCTTTTCCGAAAGCGAGAGAAAGAGCGTCATTGAAAACGGTCTGGGCAAGATCCTTCGAAGCATTCCGGAGGAAGGTTATGTAAACCTGATCAAATTAGACAGGCCCATTCGTTATGACAAATTCCTGGATCGTGAATATGATCGTTTGGATGAACTGAAGATTGCCTATGAAAACGGAGAACTGCAGGAAGAGCAGTTAAAGGCCAGAGTGGAAGTGCTTTACGATCGGATCAATGACCTGCAAAGGCTTTGCTTCGAGGATAAGGTCATTACGCCCCATTACTATCTGGCAATCTTTGACCGTGATGCCGAAAAGCTGGAGCGTTTGTGCGAGGATGCTCTTTTGTCCTTAGAACAGGGACTGATGGACGGAAAGCGTCTGGATACCAAGGAACTTGCTGTTTTCCTCAAGTACTCTAACCAGCTGGATTTTGAAGAGCGTGATATCGAGTGGATCGATCCTGAGGACTATGCTCAGTGGGCTATGCCGGATGTGGTGAAGTTCAGGTCCAGATCTGCATCTGTCAGCCATATGCTGACAAGAACCTACCGGGTTTACAGCTATCCCGGTGAGGTGAACGACGCTTATCTTGCTAAGGTGATGTCCATACCTTCCACCAAGGTTGTGATCAAGCTTCGTCAGGTGGAGCAGCATACTGCCATTGCGGGTATCGATCAGAGTCTGCAGGAGCTTCGCAGCCGCTATGCCGCAACCTCCGCAGAGTCCAAGCTTATGAAGCTGGGTGAGCACATCGCTTCCCTGGGAGATCTATTGGAGACCCTTTATGACGAGCACGAAGTGCTGATGGATGCCAATATCTATGTCACCACCTATGATGTACTGGCAACAGAAAACAGCGGTGCTTATGATATGCCGAAAAAATCCCTCCGTACACCTATGGAGGATATGGATAAAACTGTCTGCGCCCTTTGGAAAGAAGCAGGCTTTAAGCTGACGCCCATGGACTTTAACCAGTTGGACGGCTTTGTGGCATCCCAGGTATCTGCCTTTGATCCCGGACAGGGAATGGCAAGAGGCATTCCCTCCAACTCCATGGCAGCGGCCCTTCCCTGGATCTATCCCCTCATCAATGATGTGGGCGGCGTAAAGCTGGGACAGAGCAGCGGAGTGCCTGTTTATCTGGATATGTTCAAAAAGGATGAGGCGCAAAAATCCGGTAACCTGGTAATGACAGGCCGTTCCGGCGCCGGAAAGACCTATGCCATCAAGAGCATGATCGCAACCCTGGCCTGCACGGATACACGGATCTGCATCCTGGATCCGGATCTGGAGTATCAGGAACTGGTTACCAATCTCCACGGCAAAGTCGTGAACATGAGCAATATGCAAAAGAGCAGGATCAATCCTTTGCAGATCCCGCCTGAGCTTTTGGGCCCCAGAGGCAACGGATACAACGAGCATCTGGACTTTTTGAAGAGTTTTTACGAGCTTTTACTCCCGGATTATGATCCGGAATCCATCTCTCTTTTGATGATGCTTACGGAAAAAATGTACAAGCGGTTCGGCATTACGCCAGAGCAGAACCTTGGACGGATGCGTCCCGAGGATTTCCCGATTTTGGATGATCTGTACGATCAGATCGGTATGGAGCTTTCCCGCACCGCAGGAGATGAGAGAAGGGGAGATCTTCGCAGTCTCAGACATGCCATTGCAGAGTTTAGTCTGGGCGGTAAGAATGCGGATCTTTGGAACGGAAAGACCCTTTTGGATGTGACCGGAAAGCTGACGGTATATCAGTTTAAGAGCATGCTGCAGGGAGGACAAAGACAGTTTGCCCTGGCGCAGGAAATGCTGCTCCTTCGCTGGCTGGAAAATGAGACCCTGAGACTTTCCCGCTTAAGAAAGCTGGAGGGAAGAGAAAGTCGCCTTTTGGTGGTGCTGGATGAGGCCCTTTGCTTTGCAGATGAAAAGTATCCCATGGCACTTGTCCAGATGCTCAGCCTGTCCAAGCTTTTAAGTCAGCATAACGGAAGCCTTTTGATCTCCATGGGAGATTTGCGACAGATCGCAGGCAACGAAGAGGCGCAGAGTGTTGTGAGTGAGCTGATCCGGGACAGCAGTTATCGGATGCTTTTTACGCCGCTGCCGGCTGAGATGGATGAGTTATGTAAACTGTTTGACGGCGATCGGCCTTTATCCCAGGAAGTACAAAAGGATATCCTGGAGGCTTCCAAGGGAGCCTGCTGCCTGCAGGCAGATCACGGAAAGAGTGCCATGGTATCCGTGGAGGTATTCCCCGTTGTTTCCGATATGATCCGTCAGAAAAAGTACGCCAGCCACTATTTTGCACAGGAAGAAGGCAGGCAGAATTGGGAAGAGTTTGTTGCGGAAAGCCGTGAGGCTTATGAGACCAGCATCGAAGAAAACAGACTGGCCCTTCAGGAGGAAGAAGAGCGCCTGATGCGTGCAAGAAGCAGGAAGCCTTATGTCAGCGGGTACGTGGATGAGGATGATGCATTCATGCGTATCCCCGATGCAGTAGAGGATCTGCCTTTCCATGAGGGATATGAACCAGGTGCAGTTTATGATGAAGAGGCACCGGAAAGCTACGGATTGTCAGAAGAGACTGCAGATATATCCTCCTATGATGAGTCGGATTATACCGAAAATGCATACGGTGAGGAAGCATACGAAGATGCAGCATACGATAGGGAAGAAAAGTTAGCAGAGGCTTACTACGAGGAGTCTTACGAGGACGAGCACAGCATTCCGGACTATGAAGCAGAGTATGAAGCAAATTACGAAGAGGACGCATACGCTGATGAAGCATATGAAGGAACTGCAATAACTACAGATTATGCTGCAGAACAAGGCAGATCTTCCTACGATGACGGCTACGATCACAGCGAGCTTTTCGAAGATGAGAATGGCTATGTCTATGTGAAGGAAAAGGAGCGGACCCAGAGAACTGAGACTCGCAGAGAAAGACCTGCAAGAAGAGTGCAAAGAGATGCAGCTCAGGATCAGCTCATGGAAACCATCAACCGGGAAAAGGAGCAGATCAGCAGACTGCAAAAGGAGCTTGAGCAGGAGCGGGCTCGGATGGAGCGTGAGAGACTGGATTCCCAGAGACAGATCCTTGCCATGGAGCGGGCAGTCTTTGAAGCCCAGAAGAACAACTCCATGCAGGAGGCTTTCGTTTCCCTGAGTGAGACCTTAAAGCAGATGCAGCAGATGATGGCGTCCATGAACGGTGCAGCCCAAAGCAGTGAACAGAAATCATCAGATCAGGACACCGAGGACTGATCATGTAAGTAACCTATAATTGAAAAGCAAAGTGAAAAACAAACGAAAAAACAAATAGAAAAACGAACAAACAGAAAAACAGGAACCCAAAGACCATGCAAAGGCTGAGAACACATGAGAGCCAACTAAATAGAAGCAAAAGCAGACGCCTAAAGTCTGCTCTTTTGGCGTGCCTTGTTCTGGCCCTTTGTTTTGTTGCAGGATGGGTGGGCAAGCAGGCAGGGCTATTTAGCGGCCTTCAGACCAAGGCGGCTGAGAGCGGTAAGTGGCGCTATGTTATGGAGATTTCCACCGGAAAGCACAGCGGAGAAAACATCGAGTACCTGCGCCTTCATTACAACACCGACAGATCCCTTTACATCTTCCCGAAGCAGGGAGATCTGGAGCGGTATTTTATGAACGCCGATGTGGATGGCAAGCTGGCTGCCCAGATCAGCGACTATTGCAAATACAGTGATATATCGGCCTTTACCCCGGAGATGAAGCTGCCAAACAGTCTGGCATCCAACTCCACGGTACAGCTTCTTTTGGAGACGGACGAGCCCATTGAAAAGATCGACGGTATTTCCGTTTGTGCCGATGCGGGAGAAGATGTAGTAAAATGGAGCCTTCGCGGTCTTCGGATCTATGATGTATCGGTCTTGAACGGACTTGCTATGAAGGGTGGGTTTTCCTCTGAGCTTTACATTGATTTTGAAGGAAACCTTTTGGCAATGACCCATTTTGAGAAGCAGTCCAAGGAGGGTGGCTGGGTTTATACCTGGAAAAAGAGCGGCACCTACTATATGCCCACCGATACTGCTCTTGCAGAGGTGGCAGTGGGAAAGACGCCTGCCCAGGAGCCTGACGTTTTGTTGCAAACCTCCGGATTTGAGCCGGGAATGGGTGAATATGCACCTGCGAAAAATGATGTTTACGGCTTCGGCATTGAGTTTGCGGATTGCTACGGTGCAGGCTACGAAAGCCTTTCCTACCAGAGCAAGGCTTCCTTGAAGGATGCGAACTATGCGGAGACCATGGCCCTTCGGCTGATCTATGCCGACAGGATGAAGACGGAGCATAACCTGGTGATCCCTGTGGTTACCAATGCTCTGAAATGGGCAGCAGATGACGGTGTGGGCGAAAATCCCATTGCCTGCGTGGCCCAGCAGGGACAGGAACTGTTCTTTACGGGAGTGATCCCGGATCTGGTGGAGCTTCGCCAGGTAAGCCTTATCAGCGGCAACCACAAGGCTATCGAAGCCTGTGGTATGAGCCGCAATTCTCAGGAAACCTCGGCGCTTCAGAACAGCCGTGCAGATAAGAGCAATATGGAGGAAGTTGCCATCAGCAGATTTGCTCTTTACTCCATGGGTGAAAACACTAAGGTGAGAACCTCGGTGGATGGGGCAATGCTGCGCTACATCCATGAAGGCAAACCCGTTTTTTACAGAAAGGCCGAGACCGACCAGGGCATTCCTTTGGAGGCAGCGGCGGAGACCGGTATTCGCGTGGTAAAACCTGCAGATGACTTTGACTTTTCCAAGGCAGGTTGGAGCAACCGCCAGTATCTCATCGGCATTTCCACCGACGAGGAAGAAACCTCGGGAACTCTGTCGGATATGACCATGCAGCTTTCCTATGTAGATACTTTGGGCAAAAAGCAGACCACTCCGGCCTATGACCTTATGGAGCTTTCCAAGGGCTACTACGGTACCTGGAACGGGGATAAGGCAACGGAGGGGGAGATGGGCTATTACATCGGCGTTTCCCCGGGAAATATGCTCTATGTTACTGTGGCGCTTTCGGATGTGGATTATTTCACAGGCTTGAAGCTGACTTTGAAGAACGGTACCGATGAGTGGAAGGGTAGCGGCCTGAAGATCTGGGCTCTGGATGAGCTTTCCACCATTTTGGGCGATTTCGGCGGCATCGAGGCAAAGAACGGGGATACGGATTTTGCTTCGGACGTTCGTTTTTACCGGAATTTCAGGGGCATTTCCATGTTGGATATCAAACCCCAGACCACGGATGAAAACGCAGAAGAGGCTCAAAGCAGTTCTCTTTTGCAGGACTATGTGACGGTTACCCCCACCCAGTCCGGCGGCTGGAGCTTTATGTCCATCACCATGAGCGAGGTAGAGGAGCAGGAGGTTTTGAATATTTCCGAGCGCCTTTCCTATGAAGAAAGTCTCCAGGATTTCGATTTTGCCAAGGCACGTAAGAACTATCTGGTAAAAGTGCGCGTTAAGGATACGGAGCAGGATGAAGGCGGCAACGGGGACTGCGGTTCTCAGAACAATTTCTACTTCCAGCTGGTATTTGAAAACGGCACCAGCGGCATTGTTCTGGCAAACAGTCAACTGGAGGGAGATCGCTTCGAAAGCGGAGCCGTGGAGTCCTTTGTCATCAGTACGGGAAAAGATTTAGGAGACCTGGTATCCGTCAGGATCCTTCCTGAAGCCAATGAAAGCAATGAGACGGCTTCCGATAAGCTTTGCATTGAGGAGATCAGGGTTACCGAGCAGACGGGGCTTCCCTATGCGGATACCTATGTCATCGATCAGTTGCCCGGCAAGGGCTGGATCGGCGGCGGACTGACAGGCTCCGGAGACCAGAGCTATTATGATCTTTTGGTGAATCGTTGTACCAATGAACTAAGCTTTTTGGTTTGCCTATCCACTGGGGATTATGCCCCGGCAACCAGCCAGTTTAAGGGCAGTATGAAGATGCGCCTGGATTACATCGACACAGCGGGACGTCCCTGCTATGCTACCTATGATGTGGTGGAGGCCATGTATCGTTATTATGAAAAAGAGCGTCTGGAGGACAGCGACAGTGAGGGCAATTCCAAGATCGTAAGCGATCCCAAGTATATGTTCCGCGGGGAGCATACAGACCGCTTCGAGATCTCCTTGGAAAACGTTCGCTCCATCTATAAGGCAACCCTCATCGGACAGACCCTTGATAAAAAGAGCGAGTGGCCCGTAACGAGCCTGAGCTTTTCCGTTGTGGAGGAGGACGGCAACCTTTGGCTCACCTCCGGCGGAGAATATCTGAGAAAAGGAAAGAGCCGCTTCCTGGCTTCCAATATGGCCTTTGAAAGCGGCGAGGGTGTACTTCGCACCGAGTTTGAGCCGGGCCAGAGCAAAGAGGTCAGCGTGCTCTTGCAGGCCAATGAGCTGGCTGTGAGAAAAGAAGGCAGCAAGTGGTTGTCCGTTTATTCCAACGAGCCTGTGAACCAGAACGACGCCATTGCCATCTATGTGTATCCCGCAAGCGACGGCAAGAGTATCAACGATTGGGATCTTCGCTGCAGGGCGGATTATACCGATTCCCTGGGCCAGAGCTTTTCCGTCAGCGGCCAGAGCGAAAATGCAAATATGAAAAAGAGCATGGATGGGGGCGAAGAAGCTCCGGCGGGATATTTTTACACCGATACCATCTCCGGAAACGGCATAGCCGTACTGGATACCTTATATCTGGAGGGTGTGGGTGTCAGCGAGCATGATGACTGTCGGATCGACCATGCGCTGATCCAGCAGATCAGAGGAAACGAAGTCATCCGTACCTGCTATCTGGACGGTCATAACACAAGGCTCAGCTCCGTTATCGGACTGCGGGCCGGAAGCGGACAGAAGGCAGCGGACGTTACCCAGAGACAGGTGGTTTCCCTGCAGCTTTCCGAGGATACACCTGAGATGCTGCTCACTGCAAAAGAGCAGGATCTGGCGGTTGCTATCAGCTATCAATCCTCTTTGGATCCTACGGGTAAGGAGGTCTTCTCGCCTTATCGCTATCTGACGGATGAGGAGATTTACAAGATCCGCAGCGGACAGATTCTGGAGGTTACCTTCAGTGAGCCTTATGTGAAGGAGATCACAGGCATCCGGCTTGTAAGCACCGGAGATGTGAAGGGCAAGGTGGATCGTGCCTGCGCAGCTAACTATCTGGTAAGCGAAGCGGATGAGAGCGTCAGAACCCTGTCAGGCTGGTACAGCTTCGGCAGCGGCGTAACCCTGTCCCAGACTGCAGTTACCATGCAGCATACCGGAACCCAGTCGGATTCCGAAAAAGTGGTATGGCCTCTGGAGCTGACCTTTACAACGGCAGGAGCCCAGGGTGCTGAGGAAAGCGGTATTGATGTACCGGTTCGCATGACGGTAGGCTTTGAGGATGCCTACGGCAACGCCGGAACCCTGAGAGTAGAGGATATCCGCAAGTACATTACCGATGAAGAAAACCGGAACTTCGAGACAGGATCGGAGCGCGTTGTGAAGATCCTCACCGAAGGCATCCATAATATTTCCTATATCGAGCTGCAGCCTTACAGAACCTCAGGGGCATCCTCCGGTACAAACGGCGATCTGGGATGGTCCCTTGCAAGGATTTCCGCCAAGGTAGGAGATAAGGCAGCCGTGATACGCAGCATCGGCGATCGGATCTATGAAGCAAATGCCAAGAGGATCAACTTCTCCAATGTGAAGCTGTCCGTCAAGGCTACCTATAAGTCCTTATCCAATGATGCTACCGAGTCCAAATCGGTGATCAATGATGATGCGGATTTTGCCATTGCGTCCTCCATTACCGTATCCTTCCATGGGGAGCTGTACGGTTCGGATCAGGGCATTGAGACCCTGGTGGAGAGAAAGGTGGGAGAATCCACCCAGAATGAAAACAGTCTTTTGACAAGAAAGAGCAGTGGTTCCTCAGGAAAGACCGCGGACTTTGAGTTTGCACCGCCAAGGAATATTTCCGGAGCCAATATCATTTACTACATAACTCTGCGAAGCAAGGAAAATCCTGATGCCAGCTGTAAGTTTACCGTTACCGTACAGCCCGAGGCTCAGGTGACTACCACCACAAACGGGACTACGCAGAACGGAACCAATCAAAACGGAACAAATCAAAGTGGAACCAATCAAAACGGAACCACCAACGGGACGTCAGGCAACAGCGGAAACAGCAATACAAATACGAATACTACCACCCAAAGCGGCACAGGCGGCCTGCAGAGCACCGGAGTCTATAACGGCTCAGATCAGAACCAGACCGTGCAAAGCAGTGCGTCTTCGGATGGCAGTACCACAAATGTACAGGTGCCGCAGTAAGCACATACACCGCAACCGCCGAATCTGCATACTCCTGCTTAGCTCAGACAGTTCGGCGCCCATAAGTATGGGCGTCCGTAACTCGACGCAGGAGCATCAGATCTCGTCGGCTGCTCATAGAAGTATATACGCGCATCCGCCGCTAACAGAGCAGTGAGACACACAGAAAGAGAGGGGCAGCATCTATGAAAACAAAGGTGAGGACCATACGATTACGTACCAAGATTGCCATCGCAGTATTGGCTACAGCCTTGCTGGTTGGACTCATGGTGGGCAGTTTTTCCCTGATGAAGCTTAAAAGCGATATGATGGAGCTGAGTATCGCACATACCCGTGATGTGGCTCAGATGGCAGCCTCCTTTATGGATGCGGATGCACTGACATCCCTAATGCCGGGGGAGGAGGATTCCGAAACCTATCAGGAGGTTTTGGAGCAACTGTCTGCTTTTTTAGTGGAGGATAGTGACATTGCCTATATCTACACCATGCGAAATAGAAACGGGGTGCTGGAATTTGTGGTGGATGCGGATCAGGAAGAAGGCGCAGCCATCGGAGATCCCTATGAGAGCTATGATGTGATTGAAAAGGCTCTTGCAGGTGAAGTAGCTGTGGATTCGGAAGTGACAACGGATGAATGGGGGAGCGTTTATTCCGGCTTTGCCCCTGTTTTTGCAAAGGACGGAAGCGTAGCCGCCATCGTGGGCGTAGATTGCTCCGTGGATGTTATTAACAACAGAGTTTTTGCGATGCTTCGGACCATGATCATCATTGAGGTGACCGTCTTTTTGATCGCCCTTGCCATTGCCCTTTTTGTGGGAAGACTGATGACGAAAAACGTGCTGCTCATCAACAACAAGATGGATGAGATGGCCCGTTCCGGAGGAGATCTGACACAGACCATCGAGGTAAAAAGCGGCGATGAGCTGGAGACTACAGCAGAGCACTTTAACGATTTTTTAGGAAAACTGCACGATATCATGTTATCGGTCCGTGATACGGAAGAGCAGCTGTTTGAGTTTTCCAGACAGACTGAGGAACAGATCGTATCCGCTGACGGACAGCTTTCCTCCATCACAGACGCTTTATCTTCCATGACAGGCGCTCTGTCAACCACATCCGAAAGCGCCCAGAAGATCAGCGAGGCTGCAGAGGATGCGGGAGCACTTTTGAGCAGTGTGCATGAGCAGGCAGAGCAGAATGCCGATCAGGCAAGAGCCTCCAGCGACAGGGCACTTTTGGCTAAGGAAAAATGTGCAGGGGATCTGCAAAAAGTATCTGCTGTGGTAGAATCCATCTGCAGTGAAGTGGAAAAGGAGATGGAGCATTCCCGGAAGATCCATGAGATCGAAACTCTTACCGGAGAGATCGTAGGAATTTCCAATCAGACGCAGCTCCTTGCACTGAACGCCAGCATTGAAGCTGCCAGAGCAGGAGAAGCAGGCCGCGGCTTTGCCGTGGTTGCGGAGGAGATCAGTAAGCTTGCGGATGCTACCACCAAGACGGCGAAAAAGATCGGTGATATCAATCAGTTCACGGTGGAGACTGTAGAGGAGCTGGTACAGACCACCCAGCGTATGGTGAGCTATATCCGGGATGAGGTCAGCGCAGACTATCGGCAGATGGAAACCATCGGCGAGGAGTACTATTCGGATGCAGGGGACTTTGCAGACAGAATGCAGCAGTTGCAAACCCTGTCCAGGCAGCTGATGGAGGATATGGAACGGATCCGGGAAAGCTTGTCTGAAATGACAAGAATGACCGGAGAGGAAACCAGAGATATCGCGGTTGTGAGCGAAACGGCAGAGCAGATTTCCGCAACCATGAAGTCTGTAAGAGCCGATACCCAGATCAATGAGCGCATCATCAGTAAGATGGGAGAGTTGATCGGACAGTTTCATGTATAAAGAGTGGAAAAATGAAGGATTGGTATAAGAAGATGGCCTTTTACCAGATCTGGATCCGCAGCTTTGCCGACGGCAACGGTGATGGGATCGGAGATCTGTGGGGCGTGTATGACAAATTGGAATATCTAAAGGATTTGGGCGTAGACGGTATTTGGTTTTCGCCCATTTATCCTTCTCCCAATGCGGATTTCGGCTATGACATTTCCGACTATAAGAATATCCATCCCGACTACGGGAATCTGGAGCTGTTTCAAAAGGTGCTGAATAAGGCCCATGAATTGGGGTTGAAGGTCATTATGGATCTGGTGGTAAACCATACCTCCGATGAGCATCCCTGGTTTTTGGAAAGCCGGAAGGGAAAAGACAATCCCTACAGCGATTATTATATCTGGCGGGATAAGCCCAATAACTGGGATTCCCTGTTTGAGGGAAAGGCCTGGGAATATGATGAGACAAGGGGCCAGTATTACCTGCATATTTTTGCTAAAAAGCAGCCGGATCTGAATATGGACAATCCCAAGGTCCGGGAGGAAGTAGAAGGGATCATGCGCTTTTGGCT
>JAEEKV010000068.1 GCA_016282595.1 Lachnospiraceae bacterium | reverse complement strand
CTGAGACCTCCTCATCCATTTCCGGCGCAACGAGAAAGAGGATCTTTTTGGAAAAGGCATCCCCCGCCATCATGGCATCATAAAGGCAGCCGGAAACCTCACCTTCTTCAAAATTGATATCCGACATAGCTTTATAGAGGGCCTGAAAAGAATCCGCACTGTCCACGATCTGCAGTCCCGGATCTTTGGCATAGTAACAGACAGTGGCAGGGATACTTCTTTCCCGAAACAAAAGGGCCAGAGCAATAACGATCTCCAGCATACGGTTTTCCACCGGAAGATATTCCTTCGGATCGGAGCTGATCCTGTGGGAATGCAGCAGGATCCCGATACCTTCTTTTTCCTCGCCGATATAGTTTCTCACCATGGGCTTTCCGGTGCGGGCCGTCTGTTTCCAGTGCATGCGCCTGATGTCATCACCGGGTATGTACTCCCTGATGGTCACATCGGGATGGGAGAGAGAGGAAGATGTATTTTTGTCACTGACGGAATCAATATCCGCATCCTGCAGATTCTCGAGGGTAATGATATCCGGAAGGACTTTCACCTTCATGGGCTCGCGGTTGCGGTAGGTGAGTTTGAACAGGCAGAAAAAATCCCGGAGGATAACGCTTTTGATCCCCACGTTATACTCTCCGCGATAGCGGCAGACCATATCGGTTTCTTTTTTGATGCTGGTGTGGGGTAAAAGCTCATACTCCGTTTCGTCATCCACACCGTCGATCTGTGAAAAATCGGAATAGAAAGTGACGCGGATACCCGCGAAAGAAAACAGATCCTCGTTTTGCAAAATGAAATAAAAGGGAACGGAATGATTGCATACGATCCCGGGAACAGTGAACCGCTGATACATCTTGAAACACGCCAGAACCATCAAAAGATATACCAGACAGATAACGGGTATGAGAGTAAGAACGGCAAAAAAACCGTAGCTGACGGGGCCTCCGTAAAAGCTGATCCCCACAAGTGACAGGATCCACAACAGGGCCCATACGATCCTGTTTCGAGTCATACATCACTCCATGGGAACCTTGACTTTGAGCATCAGGGAACGAAGAAGGGAGTCGATATCGGTCTTTCTGATCTTCTCCCGGCTGGTCAGAGACAGGCGGTGATGAAGTACATTGACGCAGACAGCCTTCACGTCATCGGGCTTTACAAAATCCCTGCCCTCCATATACGCCAGGGCTCTGGCTGCAAGAGCCATGAAAACACCCGCCCTGGGGCTGGCTCCCATAACAAAGCTTTCCTCCTGCCTTGTCAGGTCGCAGATCTGCTGTATGTAGAGCAAAAGCTTGTCGCTGACATTTACTTTTGCAACTTCTTCTTTCATGCGAAGGATATCGGACAGGGTACATACAGGCTCCACCGAGTCCATGGCAAAGCCTTCCAGATTCCTGCGGGTCATCTCCACCTCAGCCTCGGGTTTCGGATACCCCAGAGAAAGGCGCATCATAAACCGGTCCAGCTGTGCCTCGGGAAGGGGATAGGTCCCCACGAATTCAACGGGATTCTGGGTGGCGATCACCATGAAGGGATCTCCCAGGGGGTGCACTTTTCCCTCCACCGTTACCTGGCCTTCGGCCATGGCCTCCAGAAGACTGGCCTGGGTCTTGGGTGAGGTGCGGTTGATCTCATCTGCCAGCACCAGATTGTGCATGACGGCTCCCTGCTGAAAATCAAACTGCCCCGTGCGGGCATTGTAGATCGACAGACCTGTTACATCCGAAGGAAGGGTATCCGGCGTGAACTGGATACGCCCGAAATCGGCGCCCACTGTGCGGGACAGCACCTTAGCCAGGGTAGTCTTACCCACACCCGGTACGTCCTCCAAAAGCACATGTCCTCCGGACAAAAGACAGATCAAAATGTCCCTTGTCACTTCTTCCTTACCTGTGAAATACGTATCGAGCTGTTGCCTTACCCTGTTTATCATATCCGCCTCAAAAAATCTTATTTATCCTTCAGGGCAAATTTGCCCGCTGCCTTTCCGGCCCCCTTACCGATCTTGTTAAGACCCTGCTGGTTGATGTGCAGGTAATCCTGCTGCATGTAGCTCTTGCCCAGGGAAGGAGTCTTGGAATAGACCATAACGAAATTCTTGTCCTTGCAGAGATTGGTCTGGGCCTTCTGGATCTTCTTGAAGTAGGTGTTCCAGCTTGTTCCGTAGGGATCCTTATTGTCACCGTAATAGGAGGGGATCCGGATCACGAAGCATTTGGAAACCTTCGCCTTGCTCTTAACCTTCTTGAACATACCCTTAACATTGCTGATATATTTGGCCTCTGTCATACCGCTCTCACAGGTGCCGTCTTCGTTGCGCTGCATGGCGGTGGCATCGCTTTCTCCCTGCAGCCATACCATGTAGACATGACCGATCTTGAATTTCTTCTTGGCTGCTTTCTTGGCAGCATTAACGCGGCGGGCCACAGCCTTGTAATGCTTGGTCTTCCACATCAGGCTTCCGGAACCGTTTAATCCCGCAGGTACCGCTACCACAGGAGTTCCCGTCTGGGTGTAGTAAGCGTTGACAAACGCCGTTACCATGGACCCGGTGACCAGATTCTCATCTCCGTAGATGTTGCAGAAGTCGCCCTCATGCTCATCCTTGCCGAAGGGCTCCCAGAGCTCGGAGAGCCGACCCCTACCGGTTACGGGCAGATAAGCATAGCCCGCATTTTTCTTAAGCTTGGGTGCTTCATCCGCATTTCCGTGACCCATCATGTTGCTCTGTCCCGCAAAGACGATGATATCCACGGTCTTCTTCTTGGCCCATGTTCCCGTCGGGAAACAGATCAGGAAGACAAAAAGGGTGAGAAAAACAATTCCCACCCGTTTGATCGTCAGATACTTTGCGCGTAATTTTTTCATAACCCTTCCCCCATACTCAGTGTTTTTGCTTAACCCTTTACCCTAATGTAACCGTTTTCAATAAGTGCGGATCTCCAGATACCCCACCAGATTCGCCTTGTCGAAATCCTCCAGGATCCCTTCCGTAGGATCATAGTAGGTTCCGTCATAGATCAGAAGATAATGACTGTAGCGTCCCATCTTCTCCATCAGGATCGCACATTTCGGAAGCTCTACATCGTTTCCACCCTCATAGTAGATCGTTCCGTCGTGTGCCAGTCCCAGATAATCGAGCGTATCAACCATCTTGCCCATGCTGGCCTGCCAGTCCCGGCAGTGCATGATCTCACAGGCCTCATCCAGGCTGACGCCGGCAAGCATTGCGATACAGGTCTGCCCGCAAAGCCCGTCATTCGGCTGGGTGATCAGCTTCATGCTGTCGATCCGCCGGATGGGATTATCAAAGGAGTAGGGACTGTCCCCGCCGATATAAGCCTTACGCTTGGGAATGGTAAAACGGATCGGGATATCCTTCGTTTTGCCCTCAATGGCACGCTCCACCGATTCGTTGACCGGGATCTGATACATCCCCTTGCCCAAAGGGACCAGATCACATTTAAACGCCGATCCCTCAGCCTTGCCTTCGATGCTGAGGACTCCCTGGGTATCACAAACCTCCCAGACATTGAAAGGGATCTTGATAAAGCTTCCCTCTTCCGACTGCGTTACCTGTCCGATGAAATGAAAAAACATGGCTAAACCCCCTAAATCACAGTTTAGTATTACTGATTTTCCAGCTCTCCGTTGCGGTATTTCTGCAGGATCGCCTGGATCCTGTCGCTGGGATTGAGCAGATCCGAGATGGATGCATCATGATTCAGCGTATCGATGATGTATGCGATGTACTTGCTCATATCGCAGTTGATATAGTAATCCTTTGCTAACAATTCCGGTGTCTGATAGATCAGGTTGGTGGTCAGGACTTTGGTGATCAGACCGTCGCGGCAGGCAACGTCAAAACGCTCCAGACCGCCGGTGAACAGGCCGAAGGTTGCACAGATGAAGACTCTGTTGGCCTTTCTCTTCTTCAGCTCGGCCGCTACCTCAAGCACACTTTCTCCGGAGGAGATCATATCGTCGATGACGATACAGTCCTTGCCTTCTACGCTGCTGCCCAAAAACTCATGGGCCACGATGGGATTGCGTCCGTTCTCGATCCTGGTGTAATCACGACGCTTGTAGAACATACCCATATCGATCCCCAGGACGTTGGCCATGTAGATCGCACGGCTCATTCCGCCTTCATCCGGGCTGATGATCATCATATGCTCGGCGTCGATGGTAAGATCCGATACATTATGCAGTAGACCTTTGATAAACTGATAGGTAGGCTGAACGGTCTCGAAACCGCTCAGAGGAATTGCATTCTGAACTCTGGGGTCATGTGCATCGAAGGTGATGATGTTGTCGACACCCATGG
>JAEEKV010000067.1 GCA_016282595.1 Lachnospiraceae bacterium | reverse complement strand
CCTGTCAGGGAAATGCTTTTATTATAAATCGGCATGCCCTCATAATAAACATTTTCCTCTTCGGACATGGTGATCATCTTTGCACCGTCAAAGGGCTGAGTATTCACATACCCGGTGGTAAAGAAGGCTTTGGGTGAAGCATAGCACCCTCCTTCTTCATCATAGACAAAGACCTGCCATCCGTAGGTGGTAAAATCCGAAAGCTCTTTTCCTTCAAAAGAAAGGGCGTTGCAATCGCTTCCCCGCAAAATCCCACTGTCCCAAACCAAAGCGTCCTTGTCATCTGCTTCATACACACAAACCTGGCAGGCTTTTTGAGAGAAGGGCTGCTCAGACTCTGCAGCTTTCTCCACTTCCCAGGAAAATCCAAAGCTCACATCATCGATGCCCACGGGATCTGTCTGTCCGTCCAGGGTAAGGTTGGTGATCCGGATGCTCTCTGTCTCCTGCTGATCTGCCGCACCCTCTTCTGCCGGGGATTTATCCGTAGAGGCGTCTGACTGTCTGCCGGATGTATCTGTCTCCGGCTCCCCTGTGCTTTGCAGGCTGACTCTGCTTTCCTCCATCCTGGCATTTTCACTTTGCATGCGAAAAACAGGCAGGTACAATGCCAGAAACCCTGCCAGCAAAAAGAGAGCGGATGCAGTTTTCTTCCATCTGTCACTCATATGCGCTGCTCCACTTTGGTGTAATGGAAAACTCCATCTTCTCACCTGTCTTCGGATGGATAAAGGAAAGCTCATGGGCACATAAACAAAGCTGCCTGATCCCCAGAGCCTTTGTCATCTCCCGGGACTGATCCGAGCCGTATTTTTCATCTCCCAAAAGAGGCATCCCCGCATGGGACATCTGGGCACGGATCTGATGAAACCGTCCTGTTTCAATACTGATGCGGCAAAGCACTGCTCCGTCCTTTGTCTGTTTCACAACGCTGCCGGAAAGAAGGGCTTCTTTGGCCCGCTGATCTTTTGCATCCTCCGTAATCACGGCCCGCTTGGTTTTCGGATCCCGGTACAGGTAATCCTTCAGAGTAAAGGAATCTTCAACGGCCATCCCCTCTTTGGGGCATGCCAGGGCCAAATAAGATTTGGATAGGCCTCCCTCCTGAAGCTGCTTTGTCAGCTTAGCGGTGGCGTCCTTTGTTTTTCCCACAACAAAAAGGCCCTCTACCGGCTGATCCAGCCGGTGGACAAGGCCTATATAAGTTGTTTTCAGCTCATTCTTCAATTCACTGACTACGTCCATCTGTGTCACGGACGCCGACTCCACGGCAATCCCGGCAGGCTTGTGTATCACCAGAACACTTTGGTCCGCATACAGAATCTTGCTTTTCATGTTATTCCTTACACCTTGAAGCGGTATCCTACGCCCCAGATGGTCTCAATGTACTGGGGTTTTGAGGTATCATACTCGATCTTCTCACGGATCTTCTTGATATGCACCGTTACCGTTGCAATATCACCCACGGATTCCATATCCCAGATCTGCCGAAACAGCTCATCCTTGGAATACACATGGTTGGGGTTTTCCGCCAGGAAGGTCAAAAGATCGAATTCCTTTGTGGTAAAAGGGGTCTCCTCTCCGTTGACATAGACCCGGCGGGCGGTTTTGTCGATCTTGATGCCGCGGATCTCCACGATATCGTTTTGCTTGACGTTGGTTCCCACCAGTCTGTCATATCGGGTCAGATGAGCCTTTACCCTGGCTACCAGTTCGCTGGGAGAGAAGGGCTTTGTCATATAGTCATCGGCGCCCATTCCCAAACCGCGGATCTTGTCGATGTCCTCTTTTTTGGCAGATACCATGAGGATGGGAATGTTCTTTTGCTTGCGGATCTGCTTGCAGATCTCAAAACCATCCATGCCGGGAAGCATCAGATCCAGAATGATCAGATCGATGTCCTTCTCCAACGCGATCTCCAGGCCCTTTTTCCCATCGTTTTCAATGGTTACTTCATAATCGCTGACTTCCAGATAATCCTTTTCCAGTTCAGCGATCTCTTCTTCGTCTTCAATGATCAAAATCTTACTGCTCATCCCGATACCCCCACTCACATATAGTTGTCTGCTGCTAACTGTTACTCATCCTCTTGTATCGTTTCTGCTTTCCCCTGCTTTTTATTCTTCTTCATGAGAATATGTATGCAGGTTCCTTCCCCTTCCTTACTGGAAGCCCAAACCGTACCGTTATGGTCCTCCACCACCTTCTTCACGATGGAAAGACCGATGCCGCTGCCTCCGGTGGAAGAGCTTCTGGAAGCATCCGTCCGGTAAAACCTCTCAAAGATGCGAGGCAATTCCTTTTCCCCGATTCCCTTTCCGTTATCTTCGATCTCGATCTTAACGGATTCCCCTTTGTCCAGGATCCTGATCTCAATCTTATCATCCGGAAGGTGTTTTCTGTATTTGATGCTGTTGCTGATGATATTACTGATAACCCTACGGAACTGCTCCACATCGGCAATGATGGTAGTGGTGGGATCCACCTTGCAGATATAGTCCAGCCGGATCTCTGAAAAGTCCAGCTCCAATCCCACTTCTTCGATGCAGTCCCTGAAAAACTCACCCACGTTTACCTTACGGAAGTTGTAGGGCACGCGGTTCTGATCAATGTTGGAATACAGGGTCAGCTCATTGATCAGTCGGGAAAGCTCATTGGATTTATTGTAGATGGTGCGGATGTACTTATCCATTTTTTCCGGCGTGTCGGCCACCCCGTCCATGATCCCTTCCACATAACCCCGGATGGAGGTAATGGGGGTTTTCAGATCATGGGAAATATTACTGATAAGCTCCCGGTTCTTTCTCTCGTTCTCAATGGACTCTTCCGTGGATTCCTTCAGCCTGCGGCGCATCTGCTCATAGTTCTTAAACAGCTCCCCCATCTCTGCGGTGTAGTCATTTTCCAGCTGATAATCCAGATTGCCCTCGGCGATATTGCCCATGGCGCCGATAAGTTCGGATAAGGGCTGCATAAACCAAAGCTCAATGAACCGCCGCATAACGATTACAGAGATCAGAAGGATGGCAACGATACAGGTGATCATATCGATCATAAAGATCTGTGCGATCTCATGCCCCTCCAAAACGGATTCGATCCTGAAATCCTCCGTCCTTCGGATAAACGCCACAATGAGCACAAAGGACATTCCGGTGAGAACGATGGGCACCAGGACCATTGCAATACTCAGCAAAATCATCCTGGTTCGAAATGTGATATTTTTCAGCTTTTCGATCATATCGTCTCAATTCCTTTCGACAGTTTCTATTGTAATCTATTCTACAACGCAAGTCCACGAATTAAATAAAAAAATACAAGAAAAAAGAATGCCCTTTCAAGCAAGCTTGAGGGCATTCCTTTTTTCTTGTTTTATATGGTTTGTAGCTTAACCGAAGTAACGATCCAAAAGACCCTTGAAGGCCTTACCATGTCTTGCCTCGTCGCGGGCCATTTCATGCACGGTGTCATGGATCGCATCAAGGTTAGCTGCCTTAGCGCGTTTCGCAAGATCGGTCTTGCCTGCAGTTGCGCCGTTCTCAGCTTCTACTCTCATCTCCAGATTCTTCTTGGTGGAATCGGTTACAACTTCACCTAACAGCTCAGCAAATTTAGCTGCATGCTCAGCCTCTTCCCAGGCTGCCTTCTCATAGTAGGAACCTACCTCAGGATAACCCTCTCTGTAAGCAACTCTTGCCATTGCAAGATACATACCTACCTCGGAGCACTCTCCTGCAAAGTTAGCACGAAGATCATTTAAGATATCCTCGCTCACACCCTGTGCAACCCCTACAACATGCTCAGCTGCCCAGGTCATCTCGCCTTCCTGCTTTGTAAACTTCTCTGCAGGAGCCTGACATACAGGACATTTCTCCGGAGCTGCATCACCCTCATGTACATAGCCACATACTTGACATACCCACTTCATTTTTACACTCTCCTTTTTTATGATTATAGTATTTGAAGCGGCTTAAGGCCGCAGTCAAATCAAACCTGTTTATGCTCCCTGTCCTTGCCGGGATTTGGCGGAGCACTTGGGACAAAGCCCGTAAAAGTATGTAATGTTTCCTGCGATCTGTCCGTCGAAGCCCACCCCCGCCAGCTGGTTGATATGGTCAATGGTTTCCATCTTCAGATCGATAACGGCCCCGCACTCGGAACACAGAAAATGATAGT
>JAEEKV010000066.1 GCA_016282595.1 Lachnospiraceae bacterium | reverse complement strand
GAAAATGAGCTGCTGGAGACGGTTCGAAATGGTGTCATGAAGGGCAACAAGGCCAAGATCGTGGAGTTTACGAAAGCTGCCCATGAAAGCGGCATCGCTCCCAGAACCATTTTAGATGATGTACTTCTGCCTGCCATCAATGCGGTGGGAGAGCTGTTTGATCAGGGAAAATACTTCCTGCCTCAGCTTATTGCCAGCGCAGAGAGTATGAAATATGCAATTGAGTATTTAGAGCCATTCTTGATGGAGGGTTCTGACGGAAAGAGTAAGGGAACCATTGTGATCGCCACCGTGGAGGGAGATATCCACGACATCGGTAAGAACCTGGTGGCCTTGATGCTGAAAAACTACGGCTTCCGTGTGCTGGATCTGGGAAAGGACGTTCCCAAGGAGACCATCGTGGAAGCTGCCATCAGAGAGGACGCTGAGATCATCGGGCTGTCTGCTTTGATGACTACAACCATGTCCCAGATGGAAGAAGTGGTGAAATACGCCATGGAAAAAGGGTGCAGGAGCCGGATCATGATCGGCGGTGCCGTGATCACCCCGGACTATGCCACTCAGATCGGAGCGGACGCCTACTCCAAGGATGCCGCTGATGCGGTGAAGGTGGCGGAGGAGCTGCTGCTGTCGTACTATGATAGCTGAAGGGATTGATCGGGATTTACCCCGCATCCGCCGAATCTGCATACTCCGGCTTAGCTCAGACAATTCGGCGCCCACAAGTGGGCGTCCGTAACTCGCCGCCGGAGCATCAGATCTCGTCGACTGCTCGTAGAAGTATTTACCCCGCATCCGCCGAATCTGCATACTCCGGGCTTAGCTCAGACAGTTCGGCGCCCACAAGTGGGCGTCCGTAACTCGCCGCCGGAGCATCAGATCTCGTCGACTGCTCATAGAAGTATATATATCGCAACTGCTAAATCTGTAAATTACATCAGCGCCCAAAAGATAACCGCACTTGCGGCAGCTACGTTCAGGGAATCTACCCCGTGATACATGGGAATCATGACACAGTGATCGCAACCTTCGATCACCTCGTCGGGAAGTCCCGTTCCTTCGGTGCCCAAAAAGACGGCCAGCTTATCTGCATCCTTCAGAACAGGAGCATCCGGCGTCAGACTTTCGTCCCTGAGGGCCATGGCGGCGCAGGCAAAGCCCTGTGTCTTCAGATATTCGATGAGATCTGCCTGCATGTTCGTCACTGTCCAGGGAATCTGGAAGACGGTTCCCATACTCACCCGGGTAGCCCGTCTTGTCAAAGGATCCACACTGTTTTTCGAAAGGATCACACCATCCATTCCCAGTGCAGCAGCACTTCGAATGATCGCACCCACATTCGTGGGATTTACCACATCATACAAAACAGCAATCCGTTTTTTATCAGCCAGGAAAGAAGATAGCTCTTCATTTTTCCTGCGCTTCATAACTGTCCAAAGGCCTCTTACAAGGTTATAGCCTGTCAGGGTGCTGACAACGCTGTGCTCTGCCACATAGACGGGAATCTTTGCCAGTGCTTCTTCGCCATACTTGGATGCAACACAGTCAAAGACAGGGCCGGCTTCTAAGGTCAGACGCTCTTTTTCAACCAGCATGGATTCAATCTCATAGCCTGCGGCCAGGGCGCGTAGTACCACATTGGCGGTTTCCGCAATAAAAATGCCGCTGGCAGGCTCGTAAAAGTGCATCAGCTCCTTTTCCGAAGCATGGGCATAGACCGAAAGCTCCGGGGCTTCCAGATCCGTTATGGGAATCAGATTGAGACTGTGATCCATGGTATTTTCCTCGTATCCTGTAAATTTAACAATACGAATGTATCACACCGCTTTGTTTTGGGCAAGTCTGACGGCATAAGAGTCTTTTTTTTCGAGACATTTCGGGAAAAATGTGGTATAGTAATCCTATCTATGTGTATCTGGTAACAAACACCGAAAAAGTGGAGGGTTTGCATATGAAAAAGAGTAGAAAAACCGTGATCGCCATGATGGCAGCAACCGCTTTATCCGCATTACTGGCAGTGCCTGCTTTTGCAGAGCCGGGAAACATGATTCCCAGGGAAGGAAATCTGCTTAAGAACGGGGATGCGGAAACGGGAGATATCACCGGATGGCAGCATGACTATCCGGGCTTTACCACGCTGTATGAAGCGCAGGAAAAATCAGGGTTCTTCAGTAACACAGACGTTTCACCCCACAACGGCAAATATGCAATTATATCCGATCCCTTTATCGAATGCTATCATGATCTGAAGTGGCAGCTGTCGGATTATGTGGTATTTCCGGAGGATGCGGAAAACACCTCCGTCGTCTGGCTGTATCAGGATGTGGATGTCTCCAATATGTCGGCAGGAACGGAGCTGATCCTGAGGGGCTATGTAGCAATCGACGGATATCTGAAGGCAGCCTTTTTGGATCAGGATAAAAAGGTGCTTACCGAAACTGTTGCAAAGGACAGGGAGATCAAGGATGACGGCGGCTGGAAATTCCAGAGAGCTTCCTTGAAGGTGCCCGGCGGTGCCAAGAGCTGCAGGGTTTATCTGGTTGCTTCCTTTCACAGATACAAAGGAACTGCATATCCCTATGGCCCTTACGGAGAATATACCTGGGGCGGGTTTGATGATGTTTCATTATGTGTGAAAAAGGCACCCGCCTATACACCTGTAAAAGCTACCATGAACGGTGAGATCCTAAAAAACGGTGGCGGTGAGAGCGGTAATCTGGACGGATGGTTTTATGAGTACGAGGATTTCGTAGTGTTCCATCCTGTGGCAAAAACAGGATTTTACTGCTGGGACGATGTAAGCGCCCGCACCGGTTCCTATTGTATCGCATCTGATTTTTACTGGAAAAATACAGACAGCTTCCATGATGACAGCGGCGGATCTTTCTACATCTCGGATGATCTGGCTATCAATGAGGAAAAAGAATCCACCGTTACCATGTATCAGGCAGTAGATCTTTCCGGAATTCCGGAGGGAACCAAGCTGGTGCTGGACGGATTTGTAGGCGGAGAGGGAAGCATCTCCATGACCTTCTTTGACAACGCCGGTAAAGCACTTTTAACCAAAGCTGCAGAGAACAAGGATAAAAAGGAAAGCTCCGGTTGGCAGGAGCAGACCGTTACCGTAGCGGTTCCGGCTAAGGCAGCTTCCCTGAATGTATCCCTTACTGCAAAGTTCTACCAGTCAACGGGCGGTTACGGTGGTCCTTTGGGCGAATATACCAGAGGCGCTTTTGATGATATTTCCTTAAAGGCTATCAAGGATACAACTACCACAACGCCCGGGAATACG
>JAEEKV010000065.1 GCA_016282595.1 Lachnospiraceae bacterium | reverse complement strand
GCGCAGCCGAAGAGCGGGGTAAGAATATGCAATGAGCGCTCGGCGAAGACAGATCATTTGACCGCGATTTACGGACTCGGCCTGCAAGGCAGGACGAGTCGTATTTAGAGCGCAGCAAATGATCTGTGAAGCCGAAAAGCGGAGTAAATACACAGCAGAGGGACTTGACGAAACCGAAAATATCCTCTAAAATAACATGTGTTACGACTATATTTACTTTGGGGGACATGAAATGGCAAGAAAAATCAGTATCACACCTGACATTATCAAAAATGCGGCCTTCGAACTGGCCAGAGAGGAAGGACTCGCATCCGTAACTGCCAGACGTCTGGCAGATAAGGCAGGGTGTTCTACCCAGCCCATCTTCCGTGTATATGAAAAAATGGAACAGCTTCACGCCGATGTATTTGAAATGGCTATCCATTTCTTTTCGGAGTTTTATGAGAACGAAAAGCAGAAGGAGCAGATCTCAGATAAGCCCTTCGTGCAGTTCGGTGTTTTGTATATCGAATTTGCCCTCAGCGAGCCTGAGCTTTTCAAGATGCTGTTCTTATCCAGGAACCGCTACGGCAGAAGCCTCTATGAGCTTTTGAACGGCTCTACGGGAGCCTTTGTAAGGGAGATGAACCGCGCCAAAACAGAAGGCGTAAGGGATCCCGGGGATCTGTTCATGAAGATGTGGATCTTCATTCACGGTGCAGCTTGTATGACCATTACCGGAGACTACGATCTGCCCAGGGAAGAGACCATCCGTCTTTTGATCGATACCTATGAGAAAAGCTCTAAATAAATGGCAGTAGCGGAGGAACTATGGAAGATATGAACAGGGCGGAAAATACCGCTCCTAAGGAGGATAAACGGGATCTCATCAGTATCATGAATGAGAAGTTTCCCAGAATGAGTAAGAATCATAAAAAGATCGCATCCTATATCGTGGATCACTATGAGACCGCCGTATTTATGACGGCTGCCAAGCTTGGAAAACAGCTGGATATCAGTGAATCCACGGTGGTGCGTTTTGCATCGGGACTGGGTTTTGAAGGCTATCCCCAGTTTCAGAAGGCCTTGGAAGAGTGGGTACAGGGACAGTGGAACAGCGTCCAGCGCATCGGCGTGAAATACCGAGGCTCTTCCCAGTCGGAGATCTTTGAATCCGTGCTGCGTGCGGATATGGACAAGATCGCAGATACCATCCAGAATCTGGATGAAAGAGCCTTTTCCGCGGCGGTAGAGGATATCCTGGAGGCCAAGCACGTCTATGTCATCGGCCTTCGAAGCTGCGAACCCCTGGCGAACTTTTTGAGCTTTTATCTGTCCATGATCCGGGGAGATGTGATCCAGTTAAAGACCACCTCCATGTCCGAATTGTTTGAGCAGATGATCCGGATCGAGCCCGGAGATGTGGTGATCGGTATCAGCTTCCCCAGATACTCCATGCGTACCTTAAAGGCGCTGGAGTACGCCAATGACAGGAACGCCAAGGTCATTACCTTAACGGACTCCATTCACAGTCCCATGAACCTGTATTCCTCCTGCAACCTGCTGGCAAGATCGGAGATGGTATCCATCGTGGATTCCCTGGTGGCACCCCTGTCCGTTATCAACGCCCTTGTGGTAGCCCTTTGCGTCAAGGCTCCCGAGCAGGCCAGAAAGTCCTTGGAGGAGCTGGAGTATGCATGGGCTAACTATCAGGTTTATCTGAATGATGAGATTGACTTCATCAATGATGAGCCGGTCCTGGATTCCCCTCTGATCCGAGAGGAGAAATAACTATATGAAGATCCTAATCGTAGGCGCCGGAGCGGCAGGCATGATGGCTGCCATCATGGCCGCAAGGGGCGGCGCCGAAGTATCTGTATATGAGCAAAACGAAAAGCCGGGCAAGAAACTGTTTATCACAGGGAAGGGCCGGTGTAATCTTACGAACGCTTCTGACAGCGCAAGCCATTTATCATCCGTAGTATCCCATTCCAAATTTTTATACAGTGCAGAAACCGGGTTTGATGCCTATCAGACCATGGACTTTTTTGAGCAGCTGGGAGTCGCCTTAAAGACCGAGAGAGGACAGCGTGTTTTTCCCAAAAGCGATCACTCCTCGGATGTGATCCGTGCCCTGGAATATGAATGCAAGCGCCTTGGGGTAAAGATCTTCTTAAATACCAAGGTCAGCGGCCTTTTGACAGAGCCCTTAGAAGTTCCTGTTTCTGAAGAGCCTTCGGAAAAGAAGAAGAAAAAGGAAAAGGTTCCCACCGCAAAGGTCACAGGCATCCGGCTTGCAAGCGGGAAAACCGTACCGGCCGATAAAGTGATCCTGGCTACCGGAGGGGTATCTTATCCCGCCACCGGAGCCGATGATTCCGGCCTTCGGATGGCAAAAGCCTGCGGCCATAAGGTAACGGAGCTGTATCCGGCCCTGGTGCCCTTTGTGTGCAAGGAGGCCTGGGTCAGAGAACTGGCGGGACTTTCCCTTCGCAACATCTCCATCACCATAAAGGACGGCAAGAAAAAGCTCTATGAGGAGTTTGGGGAGATGCTCTTTACCCATCGGGGCGTCAGCGGTCCCGTGATCCTGTCGGCAGCAAGCTTCGTGAATACCAAGCTGGCTGAAAAGGAGCTGACTTTGCTCATCGACCTAAAGCCTGCTCTGGATGAGGATACCCTGGATAAAAGACTGATCCGGGAGCTGGAGGAAGCAGGCACCAAGCAGATCAAAAACATAATGAAAAATCTGCTGCCCCACAGTCTTGTGGATAGCGTGCTGCAGATGGCCGGTGTGGATGGCATGCTGCCTGCGTCACAGATCGATAAGGGCAAGCGGCTTTCCATTCGGAATACTTTAAAGAAATTCCGCCTCACCATAACGGGAACCGAAGGCTTTGAACAGGCCATCATCACAAAGGGCGGGATTGCCACCAATGAGATCGATCCCTCCACCATGGAGTCAAAGCTGGTGCAGGGTCTGTATTTTGCCGGAGAATGTATTGATGTGGATGCCCTCACGGGGGGATTTAACCTGCAGATCGCCTGGTCCTGCGGATACAAAGCGGGAACCTGTGCGGTAAACAGCTGAGAGGTGCAACCAAATGCCGCCCGGAGGCCTGTTAATGGCATAGGACAGAGTATGGGTCCTGACTGACAGACAGAGGAGGATAATGCAATGCCGAGAAAACCGATGATCGTAAAGCTTTCAGAACAGGATTTTATCTGGCTGGGAGAGCAGTTTGATACGCCTGAGGACGTTATGAAATTGAACTATTCCAGCCTGAAGACGGATGAGGATAAGTATAACTATTTCTATGAGTTGATGATGAGCAATCCCAGAAAATGGGAGTTTTTGCCTGAGAGAAAACAGGAGGAGCTTCGCCCAAAGCTGGATGCCCTCATTCCGGTCGAGGTCCGTAATGACGGTGATCTGGACAGAGTCGAGGACTATGTGAAAAAGAACCAGGATACCATGCATCCCCAGGCAAAATGCATGATGATCCACCGGATGGCATCTCTTCGCAAGGCACTGGATAACCAGGAGGAGATCCAAAAGAGAGCAAAGGGAGAAAAGGTATTTGACAAACGCTTAAACGTCTATAAAAACGGTAATCTCATGCAGGGAGATGAGCCCGTCGGAGATCAGGATCTGATCGCACTGGACGGAAACTTCCACAAGAAGAAAAAGCAGACCTCAGGGATGGGATGCTATTCCGTTTCCATTGAGATGATGATCCGTGCGCAGGGGGTTGACAACGTCACCCAGGAGGATATCAGAGGCTACAGGCCGCATTACTCCTGGAACAAGCTTACTGGTCCGCTCGTTCAGAGCAAGACCAGCGATATAGACAAAAACTTCCATAACAGGTCTGTCGGGGCTGAGGCGCCCGAGATGTCGGATGCTGCGCTTGCCATGGCACCGGACACCATGATGCGTGTCTTTACCGTCGAGCCTTTCCTGGAGTGGGAGGACAAGTTTAAAGGGCATGATAAAGATGCGTACATCGATGCTGCCGTAGAACAGGTGAAGCAGAAGATCCGTCATGCTCTGGCGGTTGACAAATGTCCGGTTGCCATGAATATGGGAGGCCATTATGTGACCATTACCGGAATTCAGGGGGACACCATCCTGGTAGATGATCCCAGTGGTGCGGATGAGGATACGAGAGATCTGAGAACAGTTGTAAGAGGTCATATCCAGAGAAACAACTATATCCATGTGATCTGGATGACGGATATTGAGCTTACCAAGGATCTGAAAAAGATACACGGTGTTCCCAGTGATTATCTCGAGGTCAATGAGGACGGCACCTTACGCCTTCCGCCGGAGCCCGTTATGGATAACGGAAATCGCTATAAGGGCGCCCAGGAAAACGATACGGTACGGATTACGCGATATGCCAAAAGGGAGGACAGCAATACCGAACAGGCGGAGAGAGAGCTGTTTTACGACGGCATTATCAGTGCGGAAACCGTGATCCTGCCCAAGACCCTGGCGATGGACAGACTGAAAAGACGTGCAAATGAGCGCAGCGAGCAGGAAGAAAAGCGGCTGATCAGGAATAACAAACGGCTTTACGGACGCGATTTTACCCGCTCGGGGAAAAGAAGTATAGATGATACGGATCTTGCCAGGAATCTGAGAGATCTGAAAAGACCTGCTCCCGCAGGCGCAAAGATCGTCAGTCGTGATTTTGGCGGACGAAGCATGAATATCAGAAATCTTCTGGCAGTGGAGGAAGAAAACAGAGCCCAGGAACTTTTACAGAAGAAACAAAGGCTCCTGTTTAAACAGGCGCGTGACCGGGAAAACATGGAAAAGCTGAAGCTTGCCATGGGAAAGGCTACGGACAATCCTGTGGATAACCGGGCCTATGACAAAAAGCATTACATCTGGGATATGGAGGGCGCTGTTGTCGCATTCCAGGTGCAGTTTGCCATGCAAAAGATTGAGGCGATCTACAAGGCAGCCGGCAAGCTGGATAAATTAAAGGACATAAAGGAAGAATATGACAAGCTGAAGGGAAAGCTGGTGCCCATCTCCGAGGAAGACGGAAAGGGAATTCACGGGTATGAAAACGGCAGCGTGCATGTGGGCGGCGTCGGTAAGATCGACCGCTGGTTTAAGAGCCGGGAAGACATCACAGAAGCGGTGGCTTTGCTGGTGCATATCTGCAATGCGGACGTCAGAAGTATAACAGGACAGGCTCCTTTTACCGCCAGCAGGGGGAACTATGATACCTATACACCGTCCCTGATTTCCAACGCCATGGACAATCTGGTGTATTTTACCAATCTGGACAGAGGAAATATGCTGCGCTTGTTTGCGGAAAACCCCTATTACTATGAGCTGGCAGACAGGATGGCTTCCGTTCCGGATGTGGATCCGAAGCTTTTGAATCTGTCAAAGACACAGCTCGAGGATCAGGGAGAAATAGAAGCGGCCAATTATCTGACCGCATCCACCGCAATCCGGCACAATATGCAGCAGGATCTGAATCTGCAGATTTACAGAAACCGCAGAAATTATGATGCCGAAAACTATCTGGCAGACCGGTATCCCAGTGCCTACGGAAACAATGAGATGATGCGCCAGGTCTCTATGGATCAGCTCATAGGTCCCGACCATCAGCCAAGGAATGAAAAGGCAAAGCAGCTGCTTGCGCCGCTAAAGGATCTGGAAACCATGCAGACCTTCCAGTCCGGGAAAAGCTATGCGATCAACAACGGATGGACGACTAAAAACGTTCCGAACCTGTTCGGTATCATTGCGGTTGTGACAAATGCATACAACAAAGCAAAAGCCGCGAAGGATGAAACGGCACTCTTGTTGGAGCGGGACACCTATCTTTGGGATATTAACCGCTTTTTAACTGCGGAGCCCAGAAATGAGAAAAATGCAGGCACGCCGAAGCAGGCTCTGGCGTATTTTTTACATGCCTATGGAAAACAGCCGGATTCACCGATATTTGCCATTGTAAATGAGCATAAGGATATCATCAACGAACTGTGCAATGCCTATTTCAAAAAGACGATGGAGCAGGTGATCGCGGAACATACGCCAAGGCTGGACCAAAAGAAAAAGGAGTATCTGGAGAAGCAGGCCCGAAAGAAACAGGAGGAAGAAAAAAGAAAGGCCGAGGAGGAGAAAAAACGCCGCGAGGATGCGATCATGGGCGAATATGCACCCATTGTGGATGCGGCCAGTAAAGGTCCCGCGAAGCTGATCCAAAAATGGAAGGAGCTGGAGAAGGCTGAAAAAGAAGGAACCCTTTCGGAGTTTGGCAAGGAGGCCAAAAAGAGATTTTACGATAACCTCCTTGGAAAGAAGAAGGCCTTTTTTGAGATCGCCCACAAGAATCTGCTTTCCTATCTTGGACAGGAGAGGGTGAAGCTGATCCAGGAGCCGGCCCGAAAAGCCGAGGAGATTTCCAAGGCTTATGAAAACGGAACGGATCAGCAGAAGGGACTTCCGAAGATCGGTGCAGTGGCAAAGAATGAAGGCCTTCGCAATTACATCGCTGACAAGATCGCTTCCATGGAGGCTGTGCCGCAGACGGAAAAGCTGCAGGAGATCGATGCATTCTTTCATCTTTTGAAGGTGAAGCCCGAAGAGATCCCCGGATATGAGCTTTTGGCGGCCGGCGAAATGGACCGCGATGCAAAGGATGTGACCAATCAGAACCAGGCCCTGTACAACAGAGGACTGCGCATCCGGGATCAACAGTTTGGAAACGGCGAAGGGATTGAGGTCGTAAAGACAGAAAACGGCTATACGGTTACGATTCCCGAAGAGATCCAAAAGCGCGAGACCTATCTGCACGAGAAGCTGGCCGGCTATCAGGCGGCAGAGGATACAAAAAGACAGACGCTGGCGGATGAGATCCTGGGGCAGGACGCAACACTTGCGTCACGCTGCAAGGCGGCTGCAAAGCTTTTGGCCATGAGCAAACATCGGGATGAACTTAGCGCCGACTACAGCGTGCAGAACAAAGAGTACAGTATAGAAGCCTACAATGCCCGCGTGCAGGCGGATACCGTAGCATATGAGAAGGATCCGCATCTGGAGAGTTACCTGATCAAGGTGTCCGAGCAGATCAAAGCCGATCCGACCAAGAAGGATGCCTATCTGGCAGAGCAGGGCAGAAATCTTGTGACAGGCTATCAGAGCTTCCGCCAAAAGGTGAGAGCGCAGGAGCAGCAGTTTGACAACGACCAGACGCCGCTCATTACCGCGTCGCAGGGACAACAGAAGGATCGCTATACCATTGATGAAATCAGGGATCTCTGTGAGAAAAACCTGAGTGCGTGCCCGCAGATCGGGAAACTTTCCTACGATAAGCATTTGTTAGCGGCAGCAAACCGGATCACACTTTCCTTCCTGGTCAGCCAGGGGGCAAAGCGAATGTTTTTCGGAAAAGGAACCGACTGGACCAATGAAGAGGAGGTCGCACTGCGCGACGGGCTAAAGGCGGATGCCAACGGCACCTATAAGCTGGAGGATGTCAACCGTGCCGCAGCCGCTATGCGCAAGGCACTGCTGGAGGATGATGCCTTTTTAAAGAGCGTGCTGAAGGGCGGCAGTTCAAAGGATCTGTACGAGACCTATACAAAGCGCGTCAGAGACAGCATCAACGAAAAGACCAGACAGCAGGAAAGTGCACCTGCGGTGGCACCGGCTGAAAATGAGACCTATACCCTGAGCAAGAAGGACCTGGATTACTATAAGAAGACCCAGAAGGAGATCGCAACCCTCTATAAGAGCAACGGAAAATACCAGTCCGATTATATGAAGAACCTTTCCGGTGCTCTGAGTACCGTGATCCGCAATGCCAAGACAGAGGGAGAAGGCAGAGAGATCAAAATCTCCAAACAGGATATGGATGCCCTCATGAAGCATGCAAGGATCTACTACAAAGAAAGACAGGGCATGATCTTCAATCCCCTGACCGACCGCGGTAAAGCAAGACTACAGGTGGTTGAGGGCATGATCCGCAGGAATGATAAGATCCTGAAGGAAAACAAAAACCCCGGCCGCGGCCCCGGCATGCAGGCCTAGCATCGAGACTGAAAAGAACGGATAAAACTGCGATGCTGAACCGGTACATCTCAAAAATACAGCAGGAATGCGACAGAAAAGAAAGGAAGACCGACATGAGCATGAACATCGCCATCGACGGACCGGCAGGCGCCGGAAAAAGCACCATTGCCAAACTTGTGGCAAAAAAGAAAGGCTATATCTATGTGGATACCGGCGCTATGTATAGGGCCATGGCCTTGTACCTGCACCGGATCGGCATCGATCCCTCCGAAGTGGAGGGGGAGGATCACGAAAAGGCGGCAAGGACAAAGGAGCGTATCGGGACAAGCTGCAGAGAGCCGGACATTTCCATCGAATATGAGAACGGAGAGCAGATTG
>JAEEKV010000064.1 GCA_016282595.1 Lachnospiraceae bacterium | reverse complement strand
CCCTCATATCTTTTTACATCAGAAATCACATCCCCCTGATAGAAGGATGCGATCTCTGTCTGATTTGCCTCTTTGAAATATAATAGTCTCTCCGGCTTATAAAGCTGATTCAGTTTATTGATAAACATAGTTCCCTCTTATGAGCCGATTGGTTATGTCAGGTGTAGGATTTCAGCTGTGCGGCTTCCTCATTGAGTCCGTCAACCAGATAATCGATCTTGGCTACGATCCGCTTGTTCTGCTCGCTGCCTTCGTAGGTGGTGCTTGCATGAGCGGTGACCTCTTCGGTAATGGCCGAAATGGTCTGGATGCTGTTGACGATCTCTTCATTGGCAACTGCCAGGTTGTTAACGATACCGCGCATATCGTCGGCCTGCTGATCGATACCCACAACGGAGTTGGAAATCCGGGAGAAGCTGTCTGCCGTCTTGATGGCGCATTCGCTTTCCTCTTCTCCGGTCTTAAGCAGATATTCGATGTTACTTACCATGGCACCAAGCTGGGAGGAAATATCCTCGATGAGCTTGTTGATATCCTCCGTAGCCAGAGTGGTCTGCTTTGCCAGGTTGGAAATCTCCGTAGCTACAACTGCAAAGCCTCGTCCTGCCTCGCCTGCACGGGCGGCCTCAATGGATGCATTCAATGCCAGAAGGGAGGTCTGGTCCGCTACGTTATTGATGAGCTCCGTAATGGAATTCATCTGAGAGGTGGTATCGCTGAAGACAGCCAGGGCTGCCTGTACATCCTTTCCTGCCTTATCCACCTGATTGGTAAGGGCATCCATCTGGGTAATGTGGTTGCGTCCTTCGGAAACAGCTTCGGAGGTCACTGCTACCTGCTCCGAGATCTGCATGGAAGCACGTTTTACCAGATCGATCTGGTTCTGGATCTCTTCAGTTTTGATAAGCTGGTTCTGAACGGCGTCTGCCGATTCTGCGGTACCGCTGTTTACCTCGGACATGCTGACGAGGGTCTGCTCAACGGAATCCTGGAGTACCGACATTTCGGATGCGATGGATCCTGCTGAATCCGTCATCTTGGCGGAAGCTGCCAGAACATCCTCCAAAAGGGCATTGGTCTTCCCTTCCTGCAGCATCACCCTTGCCGCTCTGATCTTCTGGAACTTAATGGCGGAAGCTGTGGTGATGGTCATATAAACGGCTGTGAGAAATAACAAAACGACTCGCATGGGCAGGGATGTCATCTGATCCGGCGTAACGCCGCCTGCGATCTTAATCCCAACGCTGATGAGATTCAGAATTGCCACGCCGAAGGAGATGGCTGCCGTAAATACCAGATCCTCATAAATGGTAACGATCACCACAAGAGGGATGGCATACAAATAACAGATTTCTACATCAGATGTAAATATAATGAAGGCATATAACAGACCGAACCCGCCCCCTGCAGTGTGTCTGATGATAGGGGATCCGGGATCCTTCAGATAGATGAACCAGGAGATCACCTGAGGAACCACCGCCAGCAGAATGGTAATGATACCGATGCTGAGTGGAATCAGCTTCTGCGGCAACAGGACCGCATAGGTTATGGCGATGAATGCGCATACAATGGACGTTCCGATGGTCGCCTGTTTGTTTGCAATCCTGCTTTCCGGTTTGATGGCCAGAGCTTCCAGTTCCGATGTGCTGTATTGATCAAGACTTTTTTTTGTTTTTGCCATACTTCCCCTCCCTGATTTTATCTTGCTGCGTGTCTTTGGTTCTTTACTTCATACATCCTGTCATCACAGTAGTTGATGAACTCTTCCACGTTCGTAAGACTCGGCGTGGCACCGTATCCGATGGAAACCCCCAATTGTACCGACGGATCCGCCAGAGATTCGATCTTCTTACTGATGGTATCCAACCTTGGCTTCAGTGCTGCTTCCTCCTGGAATTCCGAGATCACCAGTGCAAACTCATCGCCACCCAGTCTGACCACCTGCTGTCCCGGAAACTGCTGCTTGATGGCCCGTACCGTCTCGATGAGGATCTCATCTCCTTTGTTATGGCCGTACTGGTCATTCACCTTCTTGAAGTTATCCAGGTCCATATACAAAAGGGTGACAGGTCTTTGGGTGTGCTTGTCCAAAAGCTCGTAAAAATATCTGCGGTTGTAAGCCTCTGTCAGGGGATCTATATTGGCTGCCCTAAACATCAGCTCCTCATACATTCTCTGGTAGGAAACATCCCTTAGCATGCAAAAGTATCCGACGACATTGCCGAAGGAGTCCTTAATATCTCTCTCCGCTACAGAGTAGTAATACTTGTTGGCCCCTTCCTGCAAAACGTGTACGCTGGCGTCATTCATCATGGAATTGCTTTCCTTTTTCAGGAAAAAGTCCTTCCAGACCTTGTAGTTGGTCAGCTGCTTCATCCCCCGAAACAGCCTTTCGGCGCCACTGTTCATTCTCATGATCTCGTACTTGCCATCACAGAAGAACACAGGATAAGGGAAGGCGGATAGAAAGATATCCAGTTCCTTTCCCATGTTGTCGATATTGGAAACATCGTGGCCGATACCACAGGTTCCCAGCAGTTTTCCGAAGCCGTCATAGAGGGGACTTCTGTAGGTGGTAAACTGCTTCAGGGTGCCCCCTGTTTTCACCGGCTCCTGAAACTCCATGGTCTTGCCGCTTTCCATCACAGCCTTTTCGCTTTTTCTGAGGGGGTAGTCCTCGCTCTCATATTCCACCCAGGTCACGTCATCCCAAAGCTCGGGATGCCGTTTGTTAAGGCAGTCCTTGGTCTTTTTCCCAACGATGTCACAGTAGGCGTTGTTCAGGATCACATAGCGGTCCTCCCGGTCCTTTACCCACATCATATCCGGTGAAGAATCAATGAGAGTCTGCAAAAGAGACTGGTACAGACTTGCCAGATAATCCCTGACGATGATCCGGATCCAGCGCTTCAGAAAAGCTTTCTTCTGCTTTTCGTCCGGATACTCTGTGAGGCTGTCGATGACGATGACTTCCCTGCCCGGCAACTCCTTTTCCTGCCCGAAATACACAAAATATCTGGGCTTTCCGTAAAGATCCAGCTCCGTCAGATCCTGAGGCCGCTCCGTCAGGATCAGTGCAATCTCATCTGACGGCAGCTCCTCGGCCTTTGATACCTCATGCAGCTGTGCCTCCTCTGTTTTCGGAAGCTTATATTCAAATTGTGTAAGGTTGCAAATGTAGATCTGCGGTATCAGCATGTTCCCCTCCTGTTTTACCGATTCCCGTACATCTTTTCATAATAGTTCTGATACTCGCCTGAAACGATGGGCTCCCACCAATCCTGGTTGTCCAGATACCACTGAATGGTCTTCTTGATACCGTCGGCGAACTTGGTCTCCGGCAGCCATCCCAGTTCATTGTGGATCTTGGTAGGATCAATGGCATATCTCATATCATGACCCTTGCGGTCCGTCACATGGGTGATGAGACTTTCGGGTTTGCCCAGCTCCTTGCAGATGAGCTTCACAATATCGATGTTCTTCATCTCGTTGTGACCGCCGATGTTATACACTTCTCCCACACGGCCCTTATGGATCACCAGATCGATGGCCTTGCAATGATCTTCCACATAGAGCCAGTCTCTGACATTCAAGCCTTCTCCGTAAACCGGCAGCGGCTTGTCATGAAGAGCATTGATCACCATAAGAGGGATCAGCTTCTCCGGGAAGTGATAAGGTCCGTAGTTGTTGGAACATCTGCTGATGGTTACAGGCAGCCCGAAGGTTCTGTGATATGCCAGTACCAGAAGGTCTGCTCCTGCCTTGGAGGAGGAATAAGGGCTGCTGGTATGGATCGGGGTCTCCTCGGTAAAGAACAGATCCGGTCTGTCCAAAGGCAGATCTCCATATACCTCATCCGTGGATACCTGATGGTATCTCTGAATGCCGTACTTTCTGCAGGCATCCATCAAAACGGCGGTACCCATGATGTTGGTCTCCAAAAAGATTCCCGGATTTTCGATGGAGCGGTCAACATGGCTCTCAGCCGCAAAGTTTACCACCATATCCGGATGCTCTTCTTCAAAGAGCTTATATACAGCATCCCTGTCGGTGATGCTTTCTTTTACAAATCGGAAATTGGGATTGTCCATGACAGGCTCTAAGGTTGAAAGATTTCCTGCATAGGTGAGACAGTCCAGACAAACGATCCTGTAATCAGGATACTTGTTTAACATGTGAAATACAAAGTTGCTGCCGATAAATCCGGCTCCTCCGGTTACAATAATAGTCATTGTGGCTCCTTTCCACACTTCGTGTATAGATAATTTCGCTTCTTACATTATACAGGCAATGGG
>JAEEKV010000063.1 GCA_016282595.1 Lachnospiraceae bacterium | reverse complement strand
GTATTTTTCTTCTTCGGATCAAAATCCGCATCTCCGAAGAGAGCCAGTTCCTTGCACAGCTGTTTGAATCTGTCCCGGCTGAAGTTATCAAAGATCATTTCGCTGATATCCTCGATATCTCCCACAGTCCAGGTGGGAAGGAAGTATTTGCCGGGACCGGTGTAGCCGATGCGGTTTTTCACGGAAGGGTTCTTTTCCTTTTCCTCTGCAGAGTACTGTTCAAAGTAGGTCAGCTCCCCTTGATAGTCCCGGCGGATTCCCGCCAGAATATTCAAAAGGGTGGTTTTGCCTGCACCGTTTTCACCGATGAGAGCAGTGGCAAAGCCCTTGGGGATCTCAAACTCGGGAATGTCCAGTTTGAAATTCTTGTACTCCTTTACCAGATTGGTTCCTTTGATTACTGTTTCGTAGTTCATGTTGCCTCCTTTATACTCCCATGAGTATGTCTGTCAGTCCTCTGACATTTCATATAATGCTTTCAAGGTTTCCATCAGTTCCGATTCCGTCATTTGCGCGATCTTGGCGGCGTTTATGGCCTCGCTCAGGGCATCCTCCACCTTTCGAAGGTGCTGCTCTCTGAGCATCTCGCTGTTTTGGGCGTTGACGTAGTAGCCTTTTCCCTGAGCCGCAGTTACAAGTCCTTCCGCTTCCAAGATCTCGTAGGCCTTCATGGTAGTGATGACGCTGATCCGAAGATCCTTGGCAAGCTTCCTGATGGATGGCAGGTATTCACCCTGCTGAAATTTACCCGTCAGGATATCGGTTTTGAAACTGTCGGCGATCTGCTGGTAGATCGGCACGCCCGAATTCTGTGATAGCTGCATCCTTTCATCCTTTCTTATATGGTTTGCTGTTTTGTTTGCTGTATTCTTTGGTGTATCAGTGTTGTGCTCAACTGTTTATGTGTTATATATACACCCATAACAGTTCTTTGTCAACAGGTTTTTTTGAATATCATTGCCCAAGGCCTGTTTTTTATCGTATAATAAGGCATATTGAGGGGCGTAAATGTCCGATAAATGGAAGGATCGGAGGTTCTTATGGACAACAATTCGGAAAACATGACGGCAAAAGAGCAATTAGATCTGAGCGTGACTTCTACCCAAAATGAACAGGTTATGGAAGGCATCATACAAGGTATGACCGATGGCGTGATCCTGGTGGGGCTTGACGGAAGAGTGCAATATGTCAATCCGGCGGTGGCTGCCATATTGGATAAGGATCCGGAAAAACTCATTGGAAAGATCCTGGCGTCGCTTTTCTATGAATATAGTGAAAACGATCAGTTCAACCAGACTTTGCTCAACGCCATTATCGATCCGGAGCAGAAGCAGTATGATACTGTTCCCTATTATACCGGAGACAGGTTTAAGCAGCTTCACGTCATGACCTCCGTTTTATGGGTGGGGGATACAAGGCGCGGAATCATCATGCTGATTAATGATATTACCGAGCTGGCGTCCCTGAAGATCCGTTATGCCCAGCAGATCACTACGCTGCTGGATTCTCTGGTGCAGGCCCTTTCTACAGCCATTGACGAACGATCCCATTATACGGCCAGCCACACCCGCAATATGGTAAAGATGGGAGAGCACTTTTTAGACTGGCTGGATCAGTCGGATTCCCAAAAGAAGATTGCCAAAGACAGAAGGCGGGCGTTTTTGATGAGCGTCTGGCTTCATGATGTGGGGAAGCTGACCATTCCTTTGGAGATCATGGATAAGGCCACCCGGCTTGGAGAGCGGATGGATGAGATCGAGACCAGGCTTGACAGGATTCACCTTTTGGATCGCATCGCCCTGTTGGAAGGAAGGTTATCGGAAGAGGAGTACCGGGAAAAAGAAGCCCAACGAGAGAAGCTGGCAAGTGAGATCCGAAGGATCGATCGGGCGGGATTTTTGAGTGATGAGGATCTTGCCTACATTGCATCCCTGGAAGCGTTGACCTATGAAGAAGAGGACGGCTCTTCCCGGAAGCTTTTGTCAAAAGAGGAGATGGAGTGTCTGAAGATCCGTAAGGGAACCCTGACGGATGAGGAAAGAACCCAGATGCAGGATCACGTGGTATTGACAAAAAAGATATTGGAGAAGGTGGAGTTTCCGGATGCCTATGCCAAGGTGCCCATTTGGGCCTCCATGCACCATGAGTTTATCAATGGCCGGGGTTATCCCGATCATAAGGAAAAAGAAGAGATCCCTGTGGAGGTTCGGCTGTTGACGATATTGGATATTTTTGAGGCACTGACTGCAAAGGATCGTCCCTATAAAAAGCCCTTTGCCACCGATCGTGCTTTTCAGATCCTCCATGGCATGGCAACAGACGGGTTTATCGATGAGGATATCCTGAATCTGTTTGAGAAAAGCAGGGCCTGGGAAGGGATTTGATGCCTTTATAAAATTTTTTTTTAAATTCATGCAACAGATAGCATATCTTCTCACACTAATATATCAAAGCAACCAAAAACTGTTTTGATTGAAGGAGGAGAAGACTATGAAAAAGAAAGTTGTTGCAATCATATTAGGACTGAGCATGATGTCACTTGTAGGATGCGGTATCGCTGCAACCGGAACGGAAACGGTTGCTACAAGTTTCCCTGTTCGTACGGAAAAGTCGATTATCCCCGTATCAGAGGATGAAGTAGAAGACCGGATCACAGACGCCGGAAAGGCCTATGACGGTATCGTTTCTTACGAAAATAAGTCCATTGACGCCATCATGCTGGAGACCAATCTCATGTCTGTATCAGATCGGGATTTCAAGGGCAAAAACAGAGAAGAAAAAGCTGCCATTGAAGAATATATGGATCTGGTTCAGGAGTTTCGTTCACACTTTAACCGAATTAAGATCTACGAGCCCAGGGAAGGCTACACCATCGCAATCTCTGATAAGAAGCTTTACGAGTACAAGATTGCGGATACGGATGAGATCCTGGCTCTCTATGAAAAGATTCAAAAAGCAAATGCAGAAATCCCTGTCACTTATAGCGATGATCACAAAACATCCGGCGCAAAGTTTGCCAAAGGATTACTAAGAGGATTTTCAAACGCCGTAAGCGGCGCATCAAGTGCTTCCGCTGTTTGTGAGGCAACAGCTGACTGCTGCGAAGCAGAGGCAGGATGTGAGGTTGCAGCCCCCGTGGAGAATACAATGCCTGCGCCTTATGTAGAAGCGCCTGATTGGAATACCGAAGAATACAAAGCATTTACGGAAAACAGGTTCATGTCCGTGCAGGCCTCTCCTTTTTCCACCTTTGGCATGGATGTAGATACAGCTTCTTTCTCCAACTTCCGCAAAAAGATCTTTAATGGAAGAGACATCCCCAGGGATTCCATCCGTGCGGAAGAAATGATGAACTATTTTGATTACGACTACGTAAAACCTGCAGACGGCGAGAAGTTCGGAGTGACTGCAGAGATCAGCGATACCCCTTGGAATCCGGATACCAAGCTCCTTAGAGTCGGCGTAAAGTCTGAGGAAGCAGACCTTACAAATGTATCCTCCAATGTTGTTTTTCTCATTGATACCTCCGGTTCCATGTTTGATCCGGACAAGCTTCCGCTGGTACAAAAATCCTTCCTGATGCTGCTTCACAATCTGGATAAGAAAGATAAGGTTTCCATCGTAACATACGCAGGCAGTGATGATGTTGTTTGCAGAGGAATCACCTGCGATAAAAAAGAGCAGATCACAGAAGAAATC
>JAEEKV010000062.1 GCA_016282595.1 Lachnospiraceae bacterium | reverse complement strand
GGGGAATTTACAGAGGAAGACTTTGCTCTCATCGACGGCATCAAGAGCGCCATTAAGGAAAAGATCAAGGTGGGCTGTACGGGATGCGGCTACTGCATGCCCTGTCCCAAGGGCGTGGATATTCCCGGCACCTTCTATTACTACAATGAGATGTTTACGGAAAAGAAATCTTCCGCACGGTTTAACTATGCACAGAATGTTGGGATCCGCAAGGAAAGCGCCTTTGCTTCCCAGTGCGTGCAGTGCGGAAAGTGTGAGCAGCACTGTCCTCAGCATTTGCAGATCCGGGAGGAGCTGAAGAATGCGGACAAGGCCCTTCGCCCTCTGCCCTTTAAGGTGGGCATTAATGTGGCAAGGAAATTTATGCTGAAATAGGAAGGATGTCAGAATGAAGTGGACGAGACTGACGATTAAAACTGTGACTGAGGCTGAGGATATCATCATCAGCGAGATGTATGAGCTTGGCCTTTGGGGTGCCCAGATCGAGGATCATGTACCTTTGACGGCCTGGGAAAAGGAGCAGATGTTTGTGGATATTCTGCCGGATTTCGGGCAGGACGATGGCCGGGCACTTTTGCATTTCTTTGTGGAAGTGGCGGGAAGTAATAAAGATCAGGAAAAGGATTCGGAAGAGGCGCCACAAGGTCCTTCGGTCAGCGGTCTTTCAGATGCAGTGGATAATTCCTATTCCTTTGTCAGCGGCGAGAATGTGGTCAACGACCTTCCGGGACTGCTTTCGCAGATGCAGGAAAAGCTGGAGGAGATCCGAAGCTATATGGACATCGGAGAAGGCAGTATTGAGATCTCTGAAACAGAGGATGCAGACTGGGCCAATAACTGGAAAAACTATTTCAAACCCTTTGCTATTGATTCTCTTTTGGTGGTTCCCTCCTGGATCGACGTGGCAGAGGATCTGTCGGGAGCCGATGAGGATGAGACCAAGGATACCTGGCAGTTAGAGGGAGAGATCTGTCATGTGAAAAAGGGACAGAGGATCCTTCGCATCGATCCCGGCAGTGCCTTCGGTACGGGCATGCATGAGACCACCCAGCTTTGCATCCGCGCATTGGAAGAGCGGGTGACGGAAAGTACGAGACTTTTGGACGTGGGAACCGGCAGCGGAATTTTGGGGATCATAGCACTTTTACAGGGCGCAAAGAAGATCGTTGGAATGGATCTGGATCCCTGTGCCATTGAAGCTGTGGCAGAGAATCTGAACATGAACCGGCTTTCCGAGGATGACTTTGATCTTATGATCGGAAATATCATCACAGACGAAGAGGTGCAAAAACAGGCCATGCAGGGCTCAGAGGAAGGCAAGGGCTTTGATATTGTCTGTGCCAACATTCTGGCAAAGGTGCTGCTTCCCTTAACTCCTGTGGCAGCAGGCCTTATGAAGCCGGATGGGATCTATATCACCTCCGGAATTTTGGAGGGACAGGAGCAGGAAGTAGCAAAGGCCTGTGAGGATGCGGGACTCTCCGTTGTGGATGTCCGTGCCCTTGGCGAGTGGAGATGCGTCATTGCCAAAAAACCTTTGCAGTAAAAAGATGGTATTGGAGAAAAATCCATGTATCGATTCTTTGTAGAGCCTTCGCAGATTGCGGGAAACCGCATCATCATTGAAGGCGCTGATGTGAATCATATTAAAAATGTACTGAGGATGAAGCCCGGGGAGGAGCTTGCCGTCAGCAACGGCATCGACGGGAAGGAATACCGCTGCGGCATCATAGAGTTTACGGAGGATAGCGTCATCTGTGAGCTTCGGTTTATCAAGGAAGAAGGTGTGGAGCTTTCCTGCCCCGTGACCTTGTACCAGGGGCTTCCCAAAGCGGATAAGATGGAGCTTATCATCCAAAAGGCAGTGGAGCTGGGAGCCTTAAGGATCGTTCCCGTGGCTATGAAGCGCTGCGTGGTAAAGCTGGATGCTAAAAAAGCCCTTGCCAAACAGCAGCGATGGCAGGCCATCGCCGAAGCCGCCGCCAAACAAAGTAAGCGGGGCATCATTCCCAAGGTGGAAAGCGTTATGAGCTTTGCAGAGGCCATTGCAGATGCGGCAGCAGCGGATGTGCCGCTTTTGCCCTATGAGATGGCAGAGGATATTTCCTATACCAGAAAGCTCATCAGAGCCATTGAGCCGGGGCAGAGCATTTCTGTCATGATCGGACCGGAGGGTGGCTTTGCCGAGGAAGAGGTGGAAAAGGCCATGGAGCAGGGGATGAAAAAGGTGACCCTGGGCAAACGGATCCTTCGAACGGAAACCGCCGGCATGACCATGCTTTCCATCCTCATGTACGAATTGGAGTAACGACCAGATGAAAGAGATCTATTTAGATAACAGTGCAACCACGAGAACTGCTGAAGAGGTTGCTGAGCTTATGAAAACCATTATGGTTGCTGACTACGGAAATCCCTCCAGCCTCCATGGAAAAGGGATGGAAGCGGAGAAACATCTTCGATGGGCAACCCAAACCCTTTGCCGGATTCTGAAGGCAGAGGAGAAGGAACTGCTTTATACCTCCGGTGGAACGGAGTCGGATAACTGGGCCATTTTTCACGCCGCAAGGCAGAGCAGGCATTCCGCTAAACGGATGATCACCACAAGGATCGAGCATCCCGCGGTGTTAGAGCCCATGAAGGAGCTGGAAAAGCAGGGATATGAAATCGTCTATCTGCCTGTGGATGAGCAGGGCTTTGTCAGCTTGGATGCCCTGGAGCAGGCCCTGGAACAGGAAGCAGCCCTTGTATCCGTGATGATGGTGAACAATGAGGTGGGGAGCATTCAGCCCATTGAAAAGGTGGGGCAGCTGGTAAAAAAGATGCAGCCCGGGGCCCTGTTTCACGTAGATGGGGTCCAGGCCTTCGGAAAGCTTTCCATTCACCCAAAGCAGCTGGGGATCGATCTGTTATCGGTCAGCGGACATAAGCTTCACGGACCCAAGGGTGTGGGCCTTTTGTATGCATCAGCAAAAACAAAACTCCAGCCCATGATCCTGGGAGGAGGCCAGCAGAGAAACTTAAGATCCGGCACGGAAAACGTACCGGGCATTGCAGGACTTGCAAAGGCAGCGGAGCTTGCCTACGCCAATCTGCAGGAAGACACCAAAAGACTTTATGACTTAAAGGATGCATTTGTAAAGGAGCTGTTGCAGCTGCCGGATGTGATCTTAAACGGCCCCGTGATCCCGGAGGGAGATATGGAAGGAGATAGAAAAGATGCACCTCACATCGTAAATGCATCTTTCCCGGGGATCCGCAGCGAGGTGTTGCTGCATTCCCTGGAGGATAAGGGGATCTATGTTTCCTCAGGCTCAGCCTGCTCCTCCCATAAAAAGACAAAGGAAGGAACCCTGCTTGCCATGGGACTGGAGCCCGCAAGACAGGAATCAGCCCTGCGCTTTTCCTTTTCCAACTACACCACAAAGGAGGAACTGGATCAGACACTGCAGGCGTTATCGGAGCTGCTGCCCCAGCTTCGCAGATTTACAAGAAGATAAGGATTCGGAGGAAGTATGAAAACCATCTATTTGATCAAGTACGCTGAGATCGGCGTCAAAGGAAAAAACAGATATGTATTTGAGGATGCCCTGGTAAAGCAGATTCGGCATGCCCTGAAAAAGATCGAGCATGAGTTTGAAGTCAGAAGAGCCCAGGGGCGCATCTATGTGGATGCCGAGGAAAGTGGCTATGATAAGGAGACGGATGAAGAGGTACGATCTGCCCTGCAAAAGGTCTTCGGTATTTCCGGCTTTTGCCCTGTGGTATCCGTTGAGGATAAGGATTTCGAAGTGGTGGCAGCCCGGACGGTTGCCTATATGAAAGAGACCTATGGCGAAGGAGAATATACCTTCAAGGTTTTTGCCAGAAGAGCCCAGAAGGACTATCCCATGGAGTCTCCCGAGATCTGTATGGAGCTGGGAGGCAGGATCCTGGATGCCTGTCCGAATCTTTCCGTGGATGTACATCATCCCCAGATCGAGCTGAACGTGGAGATCCGGGAAAGCGTCTTTATTTATTCCGAGACCATTCCGGGACTGGGTGGTATGCCCATCGGCACCGGAGGAAAAGCCATGCTGCTTCTGTCCGGCGGTATCGATTCCCCGGTGGCAGGCTATATGATCGCAAAGAGAGGCGTTTTACTGGAGGCGGTCTATTTTCATGCACCGCCATATACCTCCGAGCGGGCAAAGCAGAAGGTGGTGGATCTGGCAAAGAAGATCAGCGTTTATACCGGTCCCATCCGGCTGCATGTCATTAACTTTACGGAGATCCAGATGGCTATCTATGAAAAATGTCCTCATGATGAGCTGACCATCATTATGCGCCGCTATATGATGCGGATCGCAGAGCATCTGGCAAAAGAGGCAGAGTGCCTGGGGCTGGTAACGGGAGAGAGTATCGGACAGGTGGCATCCCAGACCATGCAGTCTCTCATGACTACCAACGAGGTTTGCACCCTTCCGGTCTATAGGCCGTTGATCGCTTTTGACAAACAGGATATCGTGGATATTTCGGAAAAGATCGATACCTACGAGACCTCCATCCTGCCCTTTGAGGATTGCTGCACCATCTTTGTGGCAAAGCATCCGGTAACCAAGCCGGTGCCTGAGGTGATCCGAAGACACGAGGGGAATCTGAAGGAGATCATTGATGAGATGGTAGAAAAAGCTTTGGCGGAGCACGAGATCATCAGGGTATAAAAAAACACTTGATGAGATCAAGTGCTGCGTAAAGGTATTGAATGGTTTGGTTTTAAGGTATCCGAAAGCTCATCTGGGATGAGCTTTCGGAATTTCATTCGATCAAAAGATCAGCAGATGAGGATTAAACCTCGTAGTTCTTCAGTACTGCAAGAACGTCATCTACATTCTCTTCTGCATGGATGTTGAGATCGATCGGCTTGGAAAGATCCAGGGAGAAGATACCCATGATGGACTTAGCATCAATTACATATCTTCCGGATACCAGATCGAAGTCATAATCAAACTTTGTAATGTCGTTTACAAAAGATTTTACCTTGTCGATAGAGTTTAAAGAAATTCTTACTGTCTTCATAATTCATACCTCCTGATTTTTCTTTGGGTTTCAATACCTTCGC
>JAEEKV010000061.1 GCA_016282595.1 Lachnospiraceae bacterium | reverse complement strand
GTGATAGATTGGCTTTCCCATAGCCTCATACACATTTTTCGCCGGTATGCTCCCATCCGGATAGACCCAGATCTCCACACAAAACAACTCCACGCCTCTGCTTTTTAAATCCTCTAAATTCCTTCGGGCAAGCTCCTTTGCAATCCCTCTTCCGCGATAATCTCGATGCACCATCAGCGCATCCACCGTGACCGCGTGCCGGTTGCCGATGGCGTTTTTCAGTTCTCTTTCGTAGTCCTCGTGGGGGTAGGTTAAAAGAACACCCTCCTGGAAGGTAAAATAACCGGCCACTTTATCTCCGTCCACGGCCTTGAAGCCGAAGTATTCTCCCCTCTCGAAGGCTGACCGGATGGAATTGCGGACCGCTTCTCCGCTGTTTAAGTAGGTCTCATAATATTCCGTTATCTGTTTCAGGTCATCCTTAGTGACCTTGCTGTAAGTGATCATGCTGCTTTTTTATTTCCCTTCTTCATCCAGATCATAAAGATACCCGTCAGGATGAACAGTCCGGCGCAGAAGCACCCGATACCCTGTCTGTAGCCAAGGGTGATCAACACACCATATACCATGGGTCCGATGGTCTGTCCCAGATTTTCAAAGACGGAATAGATGCCCATGGATTTCGAATTACCGTATCTCTCACTGTCTGGCAGCTCCTCAAAGTAGGTGTACTGACAGGTATAAGCAAAGGAGGTAATGGCGGAAAGGATCAGCATACCCAGAATGGCAGTCACAAGGGAAGGATATACCACAAACATCAACATATTCAGACCCATAGCAACGCTGGCGATCAGGATACTCTTGTAGGTTCCGTATTTGCCGATCACATAATTGGATATGTAGGGACCCACATACAATACCAAAAGTCCGCAGATCATATATAGCTGACCGATCCTGCCTTCAGCCACATTCTGCTCCATAGCATACATGGGAAGGAAGTACTCCCTGTAGGAAACCGAAGTCATAAAGGGCACCAGGACCAGGGCCAAAAATCCCAGGACGCGGCGGTTAAAGAAGAACTCCACAAATCCGATCCTCTGATGCTCCGATCCCTCTTCTCCGGATTCTTCCGATCTTACATCCATACTCTGGTAGATCAGGAAAAATACGGGAACCATAAACACCGCTGCTACAGAATAGGAAAGGCGGCTGCCCCCGATGGGATACAACAGGGAAGCCAGACCCGCACCGATGGCAAGACCGGACAGAATCCCCGCCATAACGCCGGCAAAGGCATTTGCCACTTCCTCGGTGCCTTCTCCCATAGCCGCAATGGTGTTGCAGATGACATTGATCAGTCCCAATCCGATACCCATCAGGGTATTGCCCACCAGAAGACCAAAGTAACTGCCTGTGATCGCACAGGTCAAAAAGCCTGCAAGCTCCGTAAACAAGCCGATAAACAGCACTTTTCTGCTGCCCATTTTTTCATACATATGGCCACCGACGGCCGCGAAGGATGCCATCATCAAAAGATTCAAAAACAAGGGACAGCCTGCAGCGATCTGTTCCGGAATGAAATATCTGTTCTCCTGATAAAGCTTGGCTGCCAGCATGGTGATAAAGGAATCCTGCAGGGTTGCTGCCGCATAGGAAAGCAGGATGATGGTCCGAAGGGGGATCATCTTTGTAACATCCTTTTTTCCTTCCTTTAAAAAGTCTCTTCTCTTTTCATAGAAGCCGATGAGCAAAAGACCCTCTACGATCAACATGACCATGACCGCCGAGGAACAGAACACGCTCAGAGCCACGTCAAAGGTCTGGCGCCGACGCTCCGCGCTGCGGTAACTTAGATCCGTTCCGATCTCCAGAATGGCAATGCAGTCGCCCTTTTCATTTTCCACCGGCGTCAGTACATAAAGCCAGAGACCATCGGTATCCTTTGTCTTCAATGCAAAGGAATCCCTATCCTCATAGACCTTGCGGATGTAGGTATCATCCATGGAACCAAAGGGTTCGGAGCAAAGTACCGAATCATAGTAGTTTAAAAGGTACTGCACCTTATCATCCCTTATGGTATAGAAAACATAGTAGTAATCACGACCCTCATCTCCGGCCTGCTGCATCAGAAGATCCAGCTTATCCCGAAGCTTCGTATAGGAGGATCCGCCGTAATCCGTTTCACTTTTGATGTGGGCGAGCAGATCCACATCGATGTTGCTGACAACAAGATCCGTAAACAGCTTCATATCGCTGACATCCGCTTCATCCTCTTTTTTGTGCTGATCCGTGATCAGGGACCAGGCGATAAAGCAGGAAACCGTAACCACCGCAATGATCACCGCTGCCATACGAAGCCAGGCCTCGTTGTGCACCAGGGCCACAAAAAACATGGGAATAAAACGAAGAAGACGGATGACGATCAGGACCATCATAAGAACCCCGATCCACAACAGAATCGTCACATAAAAACCGCTGTAATCTAAATGATTGACATAGGAAACCTCGGCTTTTTGTCCCGGATGGATCTTCACTTCATAGAAGCTGACCATATCACAGCAAAGAACCGTATCCTCCTCATAGGAGGCGGACAGGGTATTGATCTTCAGATCCTCAGAGGAAAAAAGGTCCCGGCAGGAAGAAAGATCCGTTTCATCAAAGTAGCATACCCGGCCTCCGGCCAGTTCCGAAAAACAGACGATGCCGTTTGCACAGGTAATGGCTCCGGGCAAAAGATGCTCGTCGGAGGACAGCGTCTGCCAGGTGTTGTCCTCTTTTCCGATGACGCGCACCGCACCACGCTTGGTGGAAATGGTGATAAGTCCCGTTGTCAGATCTGCGGAAGCACCCGTGAGCACATCCCCGCAATAAACTCTGCGGATCACCTGCTCTTCTCCCTCCGGTGTCAGTTTTTCCCAAAGAAGTTCCTGACCCTCCGACCTTAAAACATAAAGATCAGTGCCCTGGGTACGGATTTCGTAGATCATCTCTTCCCCGGCACTGTAGAGTTGTGTATATTTTCCGTTTCTGTATTCAACGATCCGGTTTTCCTCTACCGTGATATCTCCCACCATATGATAGGCTGTATCGGAAATGTAGAGCACCGGTTTGTTATCGCAAGTCCCTTCCGCAACGGACTGGGCATAGTAAAACCTGTCATACCTTCCGCCCTCGATATGCTTGGTGACAACCTTATCAGCGGAAAGGAAGCTGATGGATGTCTTTCCGTCATCGATGACATAGATCTTCCCGTCTTTTCCCTGAACAGCCGCGGCTGCAGTGGAAAAATCATAAACCCTTCCGCGGAACAGATCCTCCCGATGCTGAAACACAAAAAGGGTCAGAACGATCAGAATTCCAAGGAGGATGATATCGATATACCATTTTGTTGTTTTTTTCTTTTTGGATTGCATGCTTTCTCCGCCCATTCTAATTAGATGGCGCTATTTCCATTTTGCCACAATAGGGCGGAAAAGTAAATAAAGAGCCGATTCTTTCGAATCGGCTCCCTGAGATTTCTGTATTTATTCTGTTTGGGCATCAGGATCGGGTTTTTCCTGGGTCTTCTGCTTTTCTGCCTCATCCTCCGGCTTTGCCTCCTCGGAAGGGGTTTCCTTTGTATCCTCCGGGGCTGCTTCCTCCGGGGTTACCACACTGACCGGCTCCGGTTCCTGCTCCATCTTGGGCATCTCCACGCTGACCTTAAACAGATCCCCGTCCAAATGCACGGAAAGCTCGCCTTTCATAAGCTTAACCAGGTCCCTTGCAATGGACAAGCCCAGGCCGCTGCCCTCGGAGCTTCTGGCCTCATCGCCCCTTACAAAGCGCTCCATCAGCTCCTGCTCGGAGACGTTCAGAGGGGTCTCCGACATATTTTTGATGGTTAAAGCCACCTTATCTTCCGGGGTTTGCTCTGCCTGGATATACACCCTGCTGCCGGGCATTGCATATTTGCTCACATTGCCCAAAAGGTTTTCAAAGACTCTCCACATCCTGGCGGGATCCGCCCAAACGTACATGGACTGCTCTGGCTTTTGATACACTACGGAAAGATTGCGGTCCTGAAAACGATCCTCAAACTCTCCAAGGGACTGGCTGATAAGCTCGCACATATCCAGCTTGCTGTTTTGCAGGGTGATATTGCCGGAGGAAATCTTGCTGGCTTCCACCAGATCGAAGATCAGAACCTTCAGTCGCTGGCTCTTTTCATCCAGGATCCGGATATATTCCCTGGCTCTCTCGCTCTTAATATCTTCTCTCTTTAACAGATCCACGTAGTTGATAACGCTGGTTAAGGGTGTTTTGATATCGTGGGAAACATTGGTAATCAGCTCCGTTTTCATCCGCTCATCCGCCATGCTTCTCTCTACCGCCGAGGTGATGGTATCTCCCATCTGGTTGACCGCCTCGGCTGTCTTTTTATCGCCCTTAAACATCCTTTCTGTATCGATCTGATACCCCAGATCCCCGTTGATGATCCGCTCGATCCCTTCATCGATCTTCCGTCTGGAGGCTTTGGCAAAGTACAGATAGACCCCCACCGCCAGATCCAACAGGAAGCAAAGGAAGATCCCAAACCCGCTCATTCTCGAAGCCACGACGATCATCGCATTGAGCATCAGAAAGCCCACATAGGGAAGGATCGTGCCGACCATTACGGTCTGCTGTACGGAAAAGAAGTCCGCCACCTTTTTGATCAGGGCAAAAGCGCCCTTAACAAGCCTCTTCAAAAGACTGTTCTTTCTCAAAAACAGGACCGCGATCAGACTGTCGGAAAAGAAGGTTTTTGACTTGATCCGCAGAATGAGGGAATACCAGCCGTATAAAAAGGCCAGGATTCCGAAAAACGTGCAGGCAAGCAAAACGGGAACAAACACGATCGCATACTCACCGCCGGGAAGCATCCTGTCACCGTACCCGTCCAAAAGTGCCAGAGGCGGTGTGATGCAGCATGCACCGAGCACAAACATGAGAAAGGCCGCAACGATCGTCGGTACCTTGTGAAAGCCTCTGACCTTTTCTTTTTCCATGGCTGGAACAAACACGGTAAAGATGATAAAGGCCAAAGCTGCCACAAAAAAGCAGACCGCCATCAGGCATACATAGCCCGTCGTCAGAACCTTATGAAACTGTGCATCCGCCTTTCCGTACAGATCCGTGCTCTTGTAGCTTCCCAGGATCTTTTGATCCTTTCCCTCATCCAGAACACAGAGCAAGAGCTCGCTTCCCTCAGGGCAGATATAATCATAATAGGAAAGGGCATCGGTAAATTCTTTTTTGATATAGTGGCCTGTTTTTCCCGCTTCGGTCTGCAGCGTCCCGTAGGTATAAAGCAGGTAGGTTTTCTGCGAGGAAAATGCCTCCTTTAAAAGCCTTGTCCGCTCCTTCATCTCCGTATGCAGGATATTGCTCTCAAGCCGCAGATTGCTCTTGATGATCCTGCCGTTTGGATCCAAAAGAACATACTTCAGGTTCTGATCCGCGTTCATAAAGGCCTGGCCTTTTTCGTATATGGTCTCGTTGCTCTGCAGCTCTTCGATATCGTTCCACAAAATCTGACGAAGAGAGGGAATCTCCTGGCGTCCCTCCAGAAAGACATCCATTCCCGCATCGTAGGATCTTTCATACAGACTGATCCCATCGACAGGATAATACTCCTCTACGATCACACCATAGCGCGGTCCGGCATTCTCATCGATTTCCTCCTCAGCCCAGGGATCTCTGCCAACCTCCTGCATTTCTATGTTTTCGGATACATCCTCATCGACAGCTTCGGCTGCATCGACAGTTTCGGCTGCGTCATCCTTTGCAGAAGCCTCCATGCGGCCTTCTTCCGAAAACGCGGGATGGGTGGCAAGCCACTGCTCCTTACCCTGTTCGTACCAGTCCATACTGTACCAGGCCAGAAGATCCCGAAGCCGGTATTCGATATGCAGATTCTGATACTGCGCCGGGATCTTTTTGGGATCTCTTCTGTAATAGTAGCTGACGATATCGATCTTCCTGTCGCCGGCATATTCATTTTTCTCTTCAAACTGCTGCGATACGGCCAGGTTTCTGGCAATGGTCTGCGTATCCGAGAAAAACAGATTATAGAAACTGTCCGTATCCCGGAAGGAGCCCTTTTCCTCCTTCATGACATTCAGATATACGTCCTTGATCCCGAGCCTGATATCGTCCGTTACGCGAACACAATCCAAAAGATATAAAAACGTCGCCATGAACGCGATCGCACAGATTGTGATCACACTGCCCCATAGCACGCATGCCTGCCGTTTATTTTTGATGGTCTTGTTCTCATCCATACTCAATTTCTCCTCATCCTATTTCTCCAGCTTGTAGCCGACTCCCCATACCACCTTCAGATAACGGGGATCCCTGGGATTGATCTCGATTTTTTCCCGAATGTGACGAATGTGAACCGCTACCGTATTCTCCGCGCCATAGGCATCTTCATTCCAGATGCTCTCATAGATCTGCTCGGAGGAAAACACCTTGCCCGGATTCTTCATAAAAAGAAGCAGGATCTGATACTCAATGGGCGTCAGCCTGACCGGCTCACCATCTACCGTGACCTCCTTGGTCTCATCATTGATCGAAAGACCGCGAAGCACATACTCGCTTTTGTTTTCCTCCACGGGTGCCGCTCCCAGCTTCTGATAACGCCGAAGGGCTGATTTTACCCTGGCGATCAGCTCCAGGGGATTGAAGGGCTTTGTGATATAATCATCCGCTCCTACGTTAAGCCCCAGGATCTTATCCGCATCCTCCGACTTGGCCGATAAAACCAGGATCGGCACACTGGAGAATTCCCGGATCAGAAGGGTTGCATGGATGCCGTCCAAAAGCGGCATCATCACATCGATGATGAGCAGATCGATCTTTTCTTCCTTCATCTGCCGGATGGCATCCCTGCCGTCATAAGCCTTTCTGACCTCAAAGCCTTCCTGCTCTAAGTAAATCGCGATCGCTTCCACGATCTCTTTGTCATCGTCACATACCAGGATCCTGTTCATACGTACCTCTTTTCTTTGTTTCTGCGCAGTCTAAGGCAAGGGCCTTTGCCCATGCTACGGTTTTATCATACCCGTTCTTTCTTAAGGGAAAAAGCGGAAATTTTTTAAGAATCTATGAAGACTGTTTTGCTGTCTATTCTATCAGTTTTTGTATAGTTTGCATAGTTTTGCACGTCTGGTTTTGGTTAATTTGGATGTAATCGACCTTGTTTTTTCCGTTTGGAGTGCTAAACTGAAGGCAAAACAAGGGAAAAATAAAAGAAAGAAGGAGAAACGAACATGAAAAAGAAAGCTTTATGTGTACTGTTAACAACGGCTCTTTGCTTAGGACTTGCAGGCTGCGGAAAAGAGGCCGCCACCTCCGATGCTGAGGGAAGCGCCATGGAGGCTGTCGAGGAGACAGAAGAGACGGAAGAAGCGGATACCGCTGCAGACGCTGCCGATGCTGCTGCAGAAGAGACTGCAGAGACGGAAGCTGTTGCAGAGACTGAGGAACAAAGCGGCGAGGAAGCTGCTGCAGAGGATGCCGTGTATGAAAGCCAAAATGGTTGGTCCGTACGCTACTATCCGAGTGTATTCAATGTGAATGAGTCTGATGATAAGAACCAGGTTGACTTCGTTTACAGCGGCGAAGCAGGCGGAACCTCTATGGCAAGCTTCCAGTTTCTGGCCGGCCAGGATCCCAAAACTGTACGTGATGATCTGATCAAGGATAACGCTGACAACTATGAAGTAAACGACGGCGAGCTGTCTTTCGGCCCCGCTTTCTGGGCTGATCAAAAGCCTGCTGAGGGCAATGATCCTTATGTAAAGGAAGACTACTATGCAGTACCTCTCAATGACGGTACCCTTTTGATCGATGTTTTAGTCCACATCACCCGTCAGGATGAGATCGACATTCCCATCAGCGATTCCATCGCTATGCTGTTTGACTCTCTCACCCTTTCCGAGAGCACTCCCGCAAGAGATGAAGGACTGGTTTACATGGGCGGCCTTTACTCCCATGACGGAAAGAGCGATATGAACCTTGCTCTCTTCCGCAAGGACGGCGTTCCCGTAGTTCTGGTACAGGAGGGTGACAAGTTCTACTATGGCGATCTGGAAACAGAGGAAGCAACCCTTGAAGATGGCAGCACCTATAACAAGTTTTCCGTAGAGGGCAAGACCTTCGGCTATCGCTTTGATGAGGAAAGCACCGGCGTTCTGATGGACGAAAACGGTGACCTGCACGATTCCCTGGAATTGGATGAAAGCGTAGCCCAGGATATGTGGAGCGAATCCGGAAACTAAAAAAACATAGACAAACAAATCATTCTATGATAGTATAGTTGGGCGGATAAAAATATCCGCCCAACCTTTTATAACGAAGCGTGGCTCAGTTTGGTAGAGCGCTGCGTTCGGGACGCAGAGGTCGCAGGTTCAAATCCTGTCGCTTCGATTCAGAAAAAGACCACCAATAGGTGGTCTTTTCAGACTGTAGACAAAGTGGGTGTGGCTAATCATAGCACACCCACTTTTCTCGCTTTTTTATCAAATATCACTCATGCAACCATAAAACAGTAAGAAAAAGGCGTATATGATGGGCCTAT
>JAEEKV010000060.1 GCA_016282595.1 Lachnospiraceae bacterium | reverse complement strand
AGAGATCTGACGAAGGATAAGGAGATCGTTGTAGTTCCTTCCAAGACCATTCCCCAGGGTATTTCGGCTATGATCAACTGCATGCCCGAAAGCACCGGCGAGGAGAATCTGGCATCCATGACAGAGGCCATGAGCCTGGTTTCCTCCGGTCAGGTGACCTATGCGGTACGTGATACCGAGCTGGACGGCAAGGTGATCCATGAAAACGACATCATGGGCATCGGCGATAAGGGCATCCTTGCAGTGGGTACCTCCATTGAGGATACCACCATTGAGATGATCGATGTCATGATGAAGGAAAAGGGCGGCGAGCTCATCAGCGTTTATTCCGGCGAGGATGTGACGGAGGAAGACGCCAACGCACTGTGCGACAAGCTTCGTGCTAAATACAGTGAGTGTGACGTAGAGCTGGTAGCAGGCGGACAGCCCATCTATTACTATCTGATCTCGGTTGAATAAAAAGCATTTATGCAAATAACGGATTCTATCTTAGCGATAAAGGGCATCGGTGAAAAAAACGCTGCCTTTTTTCGCAAATTGAATATCGATACGGTAGCTTCCCTTTTGTATCATTTTCCCAGAGACTATGAGCTTATGCCCAAAGCTGCAGGGGTTCGGGAGGGAGCAAAAATGCCCGGCGGAAAGACTGCAGTCCTGGCAACAGTGAAGACCAAACCCGTGGTGCAGCGCTTCGGAGGAAAGAGTAAGCTTTCTTTTGATGCTGCAGACGGATTCGGATGTGTCATGAAGGTGACTTACTTCAATATGCCTTATCTTGCAAGCAATCTCTGGATCGGTAAGCAGTGCGTCTTTTACGGCACCCTGACACAGAAGGGGGCAACCTACCTCATGGCCCAACCCAAGCTTTACAGCCCGGAGAGCTATGAGGAGCAGAGCGGAAAGCTTTGTCCCGTCTATGCCAAGACCAAAGGACTGTCGGATGCGGGCATTACCAAGGCCGTAGGAAGCGCTTTATCACAGCTTGATGAAAACGGCGCCTGGCAGGAGGAATACCTGCCTGAAGAGCTGGTAAAAAAGCGGGAGTTTGACAGCGTAAAAAACAGCCTTCATACCATGCATTTTCCCGATGACAGAAGGCTTTTGCAAAAAGCAAGAGAGCGCTTTTCCTATGAAGAGCTCTTGCTGTTTCTTTTATCGGTAAAATCCCAATCCGTGCAAAAGACGCCCTGCAAGACGCCCATGCAGGATCAGGGAGAGATGGAAGCCCTTATTAAAAAGCTTCCCTATAAGCTCACCGGCTCCCAGCAAAAAGCTGTGGAGATGATCCGGGAGGATCTTTGCGGCGGCTTTTATATGAACAGACTGCTGCAGGGAGATGTGGGATCCGGAAAAACCATTGTGGCTTTTCTGGCAATGCTTCTGGCAGTATCCAACGGCTATCAGGCTGTGATGATGGCACCCACTGAGGTCCTTGCCAAGCAGCACTATGAACAGATAAAGCAAATGACGGAAGATTTCGGACTTCCTTTTAAGCCCGCTTTTTTGGCTGGCTCCAGCACCGTCAAGGAAAAGCGGCAGATCTATGCGGATCTGGAAAGCGGCGCGGTGAATACCGCCATCGGTACCCATGCACTGATACAGGAACCTGTATCCTTTCAGAACCTGGGGCTTGTGATCACCGATGAGCAGCACAGATTCGGGGTGCGGCAAAGAGAAATTCTCCATGAAAAGGGCGGTGGCATGGTTCACACTCTGGTAATGAGTGCAACCCCCATTCCCAGATCCCTTGCCATTGTATTATACGGACAGCTTTCCGTTACCCAGATGACGGATATGCCGGCAGAAAGGCTCCCCATCAAAAACTGCGTGGTGGATCAGGGCTACAGACCTTCGGCCTACAAGTTTATGATGGAACAGATCCGTCTTGGGCGGCAGGTCTATGTGATCTGTCCCATGGCAGAGCCGGGAGTTATGGAAGATCTGGAAAACGTGGTGGACTATGCCAAGAGCCTTACCAAGATCTTTCCGGAGTCCGTGAAGATCGCCCATCTCCACGGCAAGATGCGGCCCAAGCAGAAAAATGAGATCATGGAAGCCTTTGCTTCCGGAGATATCAATATCCTGGTTTCTACCACGGTTATTGAGGTAGGAGTCAATGTTCCAAATGCCACTGTTATGATGGTGGAAAATGCGGAGCGCTTCGGACTGGCTACTCTGCATCAGATCAGAGGCAGAGTAGGACGAGGCTCCGAGCAATCCTACTGTATTTTCATGGAGAGTGAGACCAAGGATAAAAAGAATGAACGACTGGAGATCTTAAACCATTCCAACAACGGGTTTGAGATCGCGGAAAAGGACTTAAAGCTCAGAGGCCCCGGAGATTTAATGGGACTGGAACAGAGCGGCAGCTTTTCCTTCCGGTTTGCAGATATTTACAGAGACCATCAGCTTCTTTTGGATGCTTCGGCAGATGCAGACGAGCTTTTGGCAAAGGATCCCCATCTTTCGGATCCGAAGCGCCGGGGGCTTCGGGAGCGTCTGGAGCGCTACCAGGAGGATGGGTATCTGGATATATTATAAAAACGATTTTTCAGGAGAGTAAACATGAGCAAAATTGCGATCATGACCGATTCCAACAGCGGGATCACCCGCCAGGAGGCCAAAGAGCGTGGCATTCATCTGGTGCCCATGCCCTTTACGATCGATGAAGTGAATTATCTGGAGGGGGTAAATTTAAGCCAGGAACAGTTCTTTGAGTTTCTGGAGAATAAAGCGGTGGTACAGACCTCTCAGCCTGCTCCGGCAGACGTGATCGATCTGTATAAGAGACTACTGGAGACCCACGATGAGGTGATCTACATTCCCATGTCCTCGGGGCTTTCCGGAAGCTGTCAGACGGCACATATGCTGGCAAGCGATGAGCCCTTTGAAGGCAGAGTCTTTGTGGTAGATAACCAGAGGATCTCCGTTACCCAGAGACAGTCCGTGTTGGATGCTTTGGATCTGGCTGAGAGAGGCATGAGCGCTGCCCAGATACGGGATATCCTTCTTAAGGATAAATTCAACTGCAGCATCTACATTATGATGGATACCCTGTATTACTTAAAGCGGGGCGGGCGTATTACACCTGCAGCCGCTGCCATAGGCACCATACTGAAGATCAAACCCGTGCTGCAGATCCAGGGAGAAAAGCTGGATGCTTATGCCAAGGCAAGAACCAGGGAGCAAGGCAAAAAGATCATGATCGAGGCTTTGAAAAAGGATATTGAAACCAGATTCGGAGGTCTTGATGCAGGAGCAAACGAGCGTGTGCGTTTGCATCTGGCTTATACAAAGGAACTGGAAGCAGAGATGCAGCTGGGAGACGAAATGATGGAAGCATTCCCGGGCTTTGACAGACCGGAGATTTATCCTCTTTCTCTTTCCATTGCCTGTCATACAGGTCCCGGAGCACTTGGAGTAGGAGTATCACAAAAACTGCGTGTGTAAAATAAAGGAGGGCTACCTATGAAACTGAGAAACATCGGAAAAGTTGTAACTGTCATGGCATTTTCGGCACTTTTGACTTTGGGCTTTACCACAGCCGCAAAAGCAGGCGTGATCGAGCCTTCGGGAGTCGGCGAACAGATTTTGAAAATGTATAATAATAAACAATTTGTTACTGAGTATGATAAAGATAAGGACAAGTATTATCATATCATTGACACGAATAGTATATCGGTGAAGGAAAAAAAGCTGGATGCAGATGCTATTATGGCTGAATTAAAGAATACAGGATATGTAAAATTAAAAGAAGGCGGTACTTATTATTTGTATACTGCTTTAAAGGTAGAGTCGGGGATGAAGATAGATGCTACAGGGGCAACTATTTTTGCAAAGGATGTTGTGGTAAATAATGATCCAACTGAGGTAAATTATAAATCTTTAGATGGGTTTGAGATGATTGGTGGTACATATTATTCTCTATGTGAGGAAGGAAGAGAAGGCACCTCCATTCAGTTCGCACACGGTAACAATATCACCCTGCAGGGAATGGATATCAAGCATACCAACTACAACGGACATGCCATTGAGTTGATCGCCTGCAGCAATGTACTGATCGAAAACTGTATCCTGAATGCCCAGGGTACACCTTCGGATGGCAGTGTGGAGGAGATGCTGCAGATCGATGTGGCTACGCCCAAGACCTCCCCGAGGATCTATGAGCTTGACAGCGCCATGGCAAATAAGGCTGCTTGCAAGAACGTTACCGTTCGCGGCTGCGAGATCACCGGAAACAGAGGACTTTGCTGCAATCACTCCGTGGATATGGAAACCGCCATGCATACAGGGATTGTGATCGAAAGCTGCACCATCACCAGTATGTCAACGGAGGCGCTTGCACTTTTGAATACCGCAAGTGCCAAGATTCAGAAGAACAAGATCATCTGCAAGAGCAAGGATAATTCCAGCAACAAATCCGTCGGCATCAACATCTTTAACAGGACCGGCAAGGGCTTAAAGAGCATTGTGATCAACAACAATACCATCAAGGGTAAGAAGTATGCGGTTCTGGCATGGTCCGAAAACAACAACCAGTATAAGAAGCTGACCATGAAGAAGAACAAGCTGTATGCCAAGAACAAAAAGGATACCATGTCGCTTGGAAACGCCTTCAAGAAAACGGCGTTAAAGAGCAACAAAAATTATAAAAACAAATCCAAATAAAGGAAATCAGAAAAAGAGAGGAAATTGTAATGTACATCAGGAATCGATCCCAGAAAGCAAAACACGCGGGAGCAGTCATAACGGCGATCCTTTTGGCTGCTGCGCTGACAGGCTGCGGCGGGAAGGACCTTCCCACAGAGCCGGAGAGCGCGCCCGAGGAAACTACGCAGGCAGCTGACCAGGCCGCAGAAGAAAATGAGGGAGCAAAAGAGGATACCGCCTCTGAGCAGACGGATGCAGCCGAGGAGGAAACGCAGGCGCCTGAAGATCTTGGGATCGAAACCGATATTCCGGATCTTCGCAGCGTCGTGGCTTCCGCTGACGGACTTGGAGAGGATGCCATTATGGGTGCCTGCCTTGGGGGCGTAGGTGCTGCGGATGCAAAGCTCATGGCTCTTGTGGAAAAACATTTTAACGCCGTTACTCTGGAAAATGAGCTGAAGATGGATTGCATGTTCGGCTATAACAATGATGCTCCGCCCTCCGGCAGCATTCATGAGGAAGAGTTAAACGGAGAGACCATCCAGGTTCCTACTCTGGATTATTCCAGAGCGGACGCTATCCTGGATCAGATCGTAGCATGGAACGAAGCCAATCCCGATAAGAAGATCCGTGTTCGCGGACATGTTCTGGTATGGCATTCCCAGGCACCGGAGTGGTTTTTCCATGTGGATTATGACAAAAAGAATGACTATGTAAGCGCTGAAGAGATGGACAAGCGCCAGGAGTGGTATATCAAGAATGTACTGGAGTACTATACCGGACAGGGCAGCAAGTATCAGGGCCTGTTCTACGGCTGGGATGTGGTGAATGAAGCCATCAGCGATTCCACCAACACCTATCGTACCGATACGGAGCCAGGGGATGATAAGCTTTCCGATTCCACCCACGGCAGCAAGTCTTCCTGGTGGAAGGTCTATGGCAGCGAGGATTACATCATCAACGCCTTTAAGTATGCCAACAAATATGCCCCCGCTGATCTGGAGCTGTATTACAACGACTACAACGAGACCGTTGCCGGCAAGACGGCAGGCATCGTACAGCTTTTGAAGGATGTGAAGGCTGCAGAGGGCACCAGGATCGACGGCTTTGGGATGCAGGGACATTATACTGTAAATGCACCCTCAGCTGATGTGATCGAAAAAAGCGCCAGAGCCTATGCCGCTGAGGTCGACAAGGTGATGCTTACCGAGCTGGATGTAAAGGCCAGTGCATTGTTTGACGGAACAGCGGAAAAACTTCGCGATGAGTACAATCGTCAGGCAGCATATTATAATTCCATCTATGAGACGATGAAAAAGCTGAATCAGGAGGACGGAATTACCGTTTCCGGTATCACCGTTTGGGGTGTCATCGATACCTATTCCTGGCTGCAGCAGCAGAGCAACGTGGGCGGCGGTGCCGACGGCACTTCCCTGCAGTGTCCGCTTTTGTTTGATGGCGAGTATAAGGCGAAACCGGCCTTCTATGCCTTTACAGATCCCTCCAGCCTGGATCTTTCCGCACTGGAAGTAAAGCGTCCGACCCTGGAGATCAAGAAGGGTACGGCGGACATCGCCAAGTTTGAGGAGGGCTTTGCGGATGCTGAGCCCGTGAAGCTGGAGATCGTTGTACAGGGCGCTACCTGTGAGTGCGAAGCTAAGCTTTTGTGGGATGAGGAAAACCTTTATACCCTGATGACGGTGAAGGATTCCGAGCTGAATGAAGACAGCGAGGATGAATGGCAGCAGGATTCCATCGAGGTCTTCATCGATGAGAACAACGGTCAGGCCGGTGAGTATGAGCCGGATGATAAGCAGTACAGAGTCAGCTTTTCCAATTTCCAGAGCTTTAACGGTGAAAAGTGCGTAGCGGAAAACATCAAGTCAGAAGTCAAGACCACCGATGACGGCTATGTGGTAGCCTGCGCAATGAAGTGGACGGATCTTGCGCCCAAGGCGGATGATATGATCGGTCTGGAGCTTCAGGTAAACGATGCCGGCAATGACGGCGTTCGCAAGGGAACCCTGAGCTTGGCCGACGACACCGGTACCTGCTACATGAATCCTTCCATGTTTGGACATGCGAAGCTGGTGGAGTAAGAATGAAATTTAAGTGGGGATGATCACCTAAGCATAGGAGGCACAGATATGACACCTGGGCATGTAAAGTTATTTCGGATTCTGATGATGTGTTTGATGGTAGTAGGGTTCATGCTTCTTAGGGAAGTACCTGTGCTGGCTGCAGATACAGTAGTTACCAGTGATACAACCACCTGGGCCGGTGATATGGTGGTGAATACCTATGTCCCCATCGGTTCCGAGGAAGAACCTGTTACGATTCATGTGACAGAAGATACTACGTTGAAGATCACAAATAATGGCGTGAAAATCTATGGCAGTGTTATCTGTGATGCGGGGGTAAGTCTTACCATCAATGCAAGCCAGGGGACGGAGTTCAGATTGTATGCACGCACGGAAAATGGGCCTGCACTGAAGGTTCATGATTTAAACATCAGTGGGGCTGTATATGTTTTAGAAAACAAAAATACCGGCGTTTCCGCATCCGGAAAGATTACCATTCACTCCGGGAATCTTTATGTGAACGGAGAGGGAGATGCCATTGAAATTCCATCCAATTCATCGATGTCTTTAACCTGTGCAAGCGCTACCGGGAGATCCACTTCCGGTTATGGTTTCATCGGTAATGTTCTATTGAATGGAGGCAATTCAAGGGCTGAATTCAGAGGGGCAAAAGATGGCATGATCGGTAATGTGACCATCAATGGCGGAACCGTGGAAGCAAGATCCACCGCGAATGGTAACGGTATCCGCGGAAACCTGATCGCAAATGGGGGGAAGGTTTCTGCATATGGTTATGATAAAGCTGCTATCAGCGACAACGTACTGCTTAATGGTGGAACAGTATATGTATCCGGAACAGATACAAACGGCAAAGCGGTCGGTGAAGAGGTAACTGTAGGTGAAAATCTGGTTTATGGTTTGAACAACACCGGAGATTATATTGCCTTTGATACCACCCAGATCAACAAAAAGACCCTTGCACCCTATGTGGCGGCAATCGGGGAAAAGAAGTACTCAACTCTCGAAGATGCGATCTCGGCATCGACTGAGGAGCAATCTATTGTTCTGCTTTCTGATGTCATTCTGAAAAGTTATCTGAGTATTCCCTACAATAAAACTATCACCCTTGATCTTGCGGGACATACCCTAGACCGCTGGTTGTACAGGACGGATGAAACTATGTGTATGAATTATCAGGGTGAAGGATATGTGATTTGTGTATATGGTTCCTTAATCCTTTTGGACAGCAGCACGGACCAAAGCGGATTGATCACGGGAGGCTTTGCGGACAAAGGAGGGGCGATCTATGTAAAGAGCGGTGCTTCTCTTTTGATGTCCGGGGGTAACCTCTCGGGAAACAAGGCATATTATGGCGGCGGTGGTGTATATATTGATGGCGGCACCTTTAAAATGACCGGGGGTTCGATCAGCGAAAATACTGCAAAAGGAGGCGGTACTATCCCCGGCGGCGGAGTAGCAATCTGTAACGGCGGTTCTTTTCAAATGGATGGAGGAAGAATAGAAAATAATATTGCGACAAATGGTGGTGGTGTCTATGCTGTTTACTACTCACCTACCAATGCCACTCCCTCCTTTACTATGACCGGAGGCGTGATCAAGGGCAATCATGCAGATCGGGGAAGCGGCGCCTATCTTATGCAGAGTGAATGGAATATGAGCGGCGGCAGCATTATCGACAATTTTGCTAGCAGTTGTGGGGGCGTATATATCTATGAAGGAACCAGCAATCTGTCAGGGAATCCCTGCATAACCGGAAATGTGACCGAAAAACAGGTCAGCGGAACGGTTACACAAAAGATAGAGAATGTGTATTTATATATAACGGATAAGGTAAGAACTGTTTTACATATTACCGGTCCGATGTCTAAACAGGAAGCTTCTATTGGGGTGTCGATGCAAAATATAGGAGTATTCGCACAGGGAAGCTATGATGCCCAAAACAATCCCGATGGCTATCAGTTGACCGCAACGGATTTGGAATGCTTTACCAGTGATGATCCAACGTATGGTGCGTTGATAAATGATGAAGGTGAGGTTCAGCTGGAGCGGTTGATTCCGGTCGATAACTGGAGTGCTTTGCAGACTGCCATTTCAGCAGGTGGATTCATACGCATTAGCGACGACATTGTTGCAGGAAAAAATGATGAGGCACTGGTAGTACCGGACCGAAAAAGCGTGGTAATTGACTTAAACGGCCATTCAATTGACAGAGGACTTTACCGTGTATCTGATTCTTATCAGAAAACTAAAAGCAATAGTAAAGAGAATGGATGCGTGATCAAGATTGAATACGCTACTTTAGTAATAACAGATAGCAGTGATAGCAAAGCCGGTAAAATAACCGGTGGTAATAATTTTAACCAGGGTGGTGGTGTATATGTAGAAAGCTTTGGAGAATTCTACTTGACCGCGGGAACCATATGTGATAATTATTCGAAAAGCTCAGGTGGTGGTGTATATGTCTGCTCATCCGGCAAGTTCTATATGAGCGGCGGAAAAATCTCTGGGAATATAGCAGATGATTATGGCGGTGGTGTATATTTAGATTCATCCGGTTGTGTATGTTATCTTTCAAATGAAGCCATGATTTGTGACAATGAGGAGGTTACTGATACATTTAACGTAACAAAATGCGCTAGTAATTTGTATTTGGTGCAAGATGGATATATCACGATCACCGGAAAAATGTCTAACGAATCCATAGTTGGTGTTTATGGAAATGGAGAAGGTAAATTTGCCACAGCATCAGAAAATTATAACGGAGGAAAGTTGACTGGAGAAGATCTGTCACATTTTTCCAGCGATCGTGATCGGTATGAGGTTGCTTTAAACTCCGAGGGCAAAGCAGAATTACGTTTGAAGGCTTATAATGTGACTGTTGTCGACGGCACAGCGAATGTCAACAAAGCAATAGAAGGGACCATTGTAACGGTTTCGGCCAATTCCCCGGCTGAGGGAATGGAATTTGACAGATGGACCAGTGAGGATGTGTCATTCTTGTATGAGTTCTTGCCAACGACCTTTTTTAGTATGCCTGCCAGATCAGTCAGTGTGAATGCAGTCTTTAAGGAGATTCCGGTCACATCTGTTTTGTTGGATCAGGAAAAATTAGAATTGGTGGTCGGAGAATCGCAGCAGTTATCAGCAACAGTTTTGCCGAAAAATGCATTTTGCAAAACCATTAACTGGTTGAGTTCTTCTGAAGATGTTGCCACAGTAAGTGAAAACGGACTGGTTACCGCACACAAGGCCGGAACTGCAAAGATCAGTGCATTCGTAGCCGATGATATGAAAGCGTATTGTGAGGTTACAGTGAAAAATCCTTT
>JAEEKV010000059.1 GCA_016282595.1 Lachnospiraceae bacterium | reverse complement strand
GTATCACCCTTGAATCCGGGCTCTGTCTCCGTGATCTCAAGTTCTACGAACAGAGGCGGCTCAACTGCAAAGATACCACCGTTATGAGAAAGCATCTTAACCATCTCATTTTCTTTTACGAAGGTCATGGAATCGCCTACGGAATCCTTGTTCAGAGCGATCTGCTCATAAGACTCGGTATCCATGAAGTTATACAGATCACCGTCTGCATACAGATACTGCATCTCTTTTCTGTCAATTCTTGCCTGAGGGCATTTCTCAGTGGGACGGAAAGTCTTCTCAACTACACCGCCACTCTTGATGTTTTTAAGTTTCGTACGGACAAAAGCCGCTCCTTTTCCGGGCTTTACATGCTGGAACTCGATGATCTGATATACATTGCCTTCGAGCTCAATCGTAACGCCATTCCTGAAATCACCTGCAGAAATCATATTCAGTTCCTCCTAACTATTCACAAAACATAATACTCGAATAGTATATATGTTTTTCTTCCGCATTTCAACTGTTTTTTTCAAAACCTAACAACGTCATCATCTGATCCAAAGCATCCGCATATCCTGCGAACCCCTTTCCGTAAATCTGTGCCTGGCAGGCCGCCTTTGTCACAGATTGTGCCCTAAACCCCTCTCTTTTGGTAATATCGGAAAGATGCACCTCGATCTTTTTGATCTGATCCACACTTGCCAGGGCATCATGAAGGGCATAGCTGTAATGGGTCAACGCTCCCGGATTGATGATGATGCCATCGGTATGATCCCGGTAAGCCTCCTGGATCCGATCAATGAGAGCCCCTTCGTGATTGGACTGGAAAAAGCTCACCATAAGGCCTCTTTCCTCTGCCTCCCTTTGAATATAGGCTACCAGATCGTCATAGCTGGCTGTTCCGTAAATCTCCGGCTCCCGTATCCCAAGAAAATTAAGATTGGGGCCATGCATTACCAGGATCTGTTTTCCGTTTTTCCTTTGTTCGCTTCTGTTTTGAATCTCTTCTGTTTCCATTCTTCGCTGCCTGCGCGCCGCTTTCTCATCTTCAAAGGCACGTCTTACCAGCTCCGCCACCTGGGGCAGATCCAGTCCATCCACATCTACAATTCGGTCCGCACAGCTTTCATAGATCGCACTTCTCTCTTCAAGCAGGCTCTCGATCCGTGCCTTGGGATCCTCCACCTGCAAAAGAGGTCTCTGGGTATCCCGCTTCAGCCTTTCATACAAGGTGTTTGCAGTTGCCCGAAGGTAAATGCAGATGCCCTGCTTTCTGATGATACGGCGATTTTTCTCCCGAAGAACAAGGCCGCCGCCCACAGATACCACGTAAGGCTGCTTGGCATCAAACAGTCCCTTGATCACTTCGGTTTCCTGCTGTCTGAAGTATTCCTCGCCTTCATCTGCAAAAATCTGGGTGATCTTTTTCCCTTCTTTTTCTTCGATCCGATCATCCGTATCCACATAAGGCTGCTTCAGCAGATAGGAAAGGCGCTTGCCGACGCTGCTCTTTCCGCATCCCATGAACCCGATCAAAAAAATGTGCTTTACCATCTCAATCTCCCCTCAATTTGTCTCTGATCTCATCCAGCACCTGACGGTCTGTTGTGATCTCTCCCTGATAGCTTCCCCTCCAGAGTTCATAAGCGATGACGCCCTGATATAAGAGCATATCCAATCCGTTGATCGCCTGTTTTCCCTCTGCTAAAAGTTTCTTCATGAATATCGTTTCCGCCGGCTTGTAGATCAGATCCACTCCCGTCTTGATGATGGAAAAGATGCTCTCCGTCTCCCCGGACAACACACACTCCGTATCATGGGGAGATAATCCCACGCTGGTACATTGAAACGCCAGGTACTCGGCTTCTTTGCTGCCTTGGCACCTTGCTGCCAGATCCTGTAAGGAGATTGCGCGGATATCTGCCTTAGGCTCTGCCAAGCCCGCCTTGGGGTCTTTGCCCTGTATTATATCACAAATTCCTTCAGATTGAAGCAAACTCTCTGCAAGACTTCGGGCTTTCTCTACGCTTCGGTTGGCAATGAGGATTTCCCCCGCTCCCATTTTCAGTGCTAAGAAGGCTGCTGCTCTGGCTGCCCCTCCGGCTCCCAGAATCAGGACCTTTTCCCCTGCCACCTTGATATCTGCTCTGATGAGGGCCTGCTCCAGCCCCAGGATATCGGTATTGTATCCGGCAAAGCCACCTTCTTCCCGAACCAGGGTATTGACTGCCCCCAGGGCCTTTGCCAGGGGATCGATCCTTGTAAGATGCTCCATCACCGCCTGTTTATGGGGGACGGTTACATTAAGTCCCAGAACTCCCAGGGCCCATGCACCTTTCACCGCTGCTTCCAGGGCCTCCGGCTCCACCTCAAAGGGCAGATAGACCAGGTTGTCGCCGTAGGACCCTGCCAGGGTGTTGTGGATCATGGGGGATTTTGTATGTTTGACCGGGTAGCCGAGAAGGCCGGCGGTCCTGGTGTTTCCGTCGATGTACGTCATGTTTCCTCCATGCAAATTCATATATTACCCCGCTTCCGGCTTCGCAAGGATATTCGCTGCGCTCCGAATACGTCCTCGCCATATCATGGCTCGGCCCGTAAATCGCGGTCGAATATCCTTGCCTCAGCCTCGCGCTCTTTGTAATATCTTACTCAGCATCCGCCGAATCAGCTCTCGTCGGCTGCTCTTCTCTTCGATTTGTCCTTCTCGTAGAAGTATAACACGATCCTCTCCAGCTTTCGCTTGAGCACGATCTGGATCTCCTCGTGCTTGGCGATCTGGCCGACGAGGATGGAATGGATCCCAGCCAGCTTGGCACCCCAAACGTCGGTAAAGAGCTGGTCCCCGATAAACAGGGTGCTCTCGGGAGTGGATCCCATCATGACCATAGCCGCCTGATACTGCTTGGGACTGGGTTTATTGGCTTTGTAGATATAACGGATCTGATGGGCATCCGCAAAGCTCTTGACTCTGGGCTCTTTGTTATTGGAAAGGACCATGACCTCATAACCGAGACCTTTGAGTCTCTCAATGAGTTCACGGCTTCCATCTGTTGCCGGAGCACCATGCTCTACAAGGGTATTGTCGATATCATAGATGATGGCCTGATAGCCCTTTTGGCGGTAGGCTTCATAGTCGATATCGTATGCACTTTTCGCATCCTCATCCGGATAAAAAGTTCGAAACATCTTAAAGCTCCTTAGTTGAAAAAAGACGCCCGATCTTCTCAGGCGTCTTTGGCTTTCTCATCATTCTTTGTCCAACACCTTTTTCAGCTCTTCCATAAAGGTATTGATGTCTTTAAATTCCCGATAAACCGAAGCAAATCTGACGTAAGCAACTGCTTCCAGGTCCTTCAGTTTCTCCATGACCAGTTCTCCGATGACGCTGCTGGGGATCTCTTTTTCCTCTCTGTTAAAGATCTCCACCTCGACTTCTTCGATCAGCTGGCTGATCTGGTTGGCACTGATAGGTCTCTTGTGGCAGGCCCTTAAAACACCGGCCTCGATCTTAGCCCTGTCATAGGTCTCCCGGTTGTTGTCCTTTTTGATGATGATCAGCGGGATGGTTTCTACCTTTTCATAGGTTGTAAAACGCTTCGAGCACTCATCACAAACTCTTCTTCTTCGGATGGAATTGTTTTCCTCCGCCGGTCTCGAATCAATGACTCTGGTGTTTTCATGTCCGCAAAATGGGCATTTCATAAGGGTTTCCTCCTACCATTAGTGTTGGTACTGCTTTTATATAATCTCATAAGAAAATCTATTCAAAACCGAATGCACTCCCAAGGGTCCTCATCCTCTCGGGTGGGCTTTGCTATATACATCCCTGATTCGGTTATGATTCATATTTGCATAGATCTGGGTGGTGGAAATATCGCTGTGACCCAGCATTTCCTGAACGCTGCGAAGGTCCGCTCCGTTCTCTACCAGATGTGCCGCAAAGGAGTGTCTCAAAGTATGGGGCGTAATGTCCGCCGTAATACCTGCCTTCTTGGCATAGAACTTGATGAGCTTCCAAAATCCCTGCCGGCTCATGGGCTTTCCGGAACAGTTGGCAAAGAGCACATCGGAGGTTTTATCCTCAACGATCTCTTCCCGAACGCCTCCCAGGTACCTGCTCAGCGCATTTCTGGCCTGCCCGCCGAAGGGAATCATTCTCTCTTTATGGGCATCCCGGCACATAATGAAATTCATGGGAAGATTGACATCAGAAACCTTTAAGGTGATCAGCTCCGTAACCCTGATACCGGTGGCATACAAAAGTTCCAGCATGGCCTTGTCCCGGATCTCCTTGGGCGAATCTCCGTTGGCCTGATCCAGAAGCCTTACCACTTCCTCCATAGTCAGGATCTCTGGCATCTTCTTTTCAATCTTCGGTGCCTTCAAAACCAATGCCGGATCGCTGGTGACTCTTCCATCTACAATACAGTATTGGAAAAATGCTTTCAGGGATGCGATATTCCTCGATATCGTAGCGCTGCTCATCTGCTGGTCCTGTAAGGATGCGATATAATCCTTCAGATCCTGTTCACTGATCTTTGATGTAGCAGTGACCCCTCGCTGCTCCATAAATCGAACGACTTTCATCAAATCCCGCTTATACGAAAGCTCCGTATTGGTTGATGTTTTCTTCACATTATGTAAATATGAGATATAATCTAAAACATCTTTCTCCATACAAGCAAAAACCCCATTATAACGTAGTATTTACCTCCTCGGTCAACGCTTTGAATACCATAATAATATTATGTAATCTTCCGCGTAAGACCTATTATAATGGGAAATCGGCAGAAAAGCAAACATTATTTTGCCCTATTTTCAGGGCTTTTTTTCGTATATTTCGGCCAAATCGCAAGATATGGAAACGTGCTTTTTTGCCCGCACCACATCTTGTAAAAATTTTGTAACATTTTTTGAAAATTTACATAATTTTCTTTTCATTTTCTGTTATGGTCAACAAAATATGTGGTGTTTCCACCTGCAATCCACTCACTCATGCAGCACATATTCCGTATCCTCATCCATGATCCGGATCATGGCCATGGCGCACTCTTTATCGAACTGGGTTCCGATGTTATTTAAGATCTCCTCTCTGACCACATCCTGGGGCAGATAGCTTCGATAGCTTCGGTTGGAAGTCATGGCATCATAGCTGTCAGCCACCGCAATGATGCGCGCCTGAATGGGTATCTCCTCTCCTTTTTTATGATCCGGATATCCGGTGCCGTCCATCTTTTCATGGTGCCATCTGGCGCCTGTGGAAAGATCGGGCCTGGTTTTGATCTCCGCCAGGATCTCAAAGCCCGTCATGGGATGCTTTTTGACAACTCCATACTCCTCATCTGTCAGGCGTGCGGGTTTGTTGATGATCTCATTGGGCACGCCGATCTTCCCGATATCATGAAGAAGCCCCATGTAATACACATCTTCGCACTCGCTTTCGGACATCCCCATTTTTTCGGCGATCATTTTGGAATACTTTGCCACCCGGACGGAATGCCCTCTGGTGTATTCGTCCTTCGCATCGATGGTATGTGCCAGCGCCTCCATCACCTCAACGGACAGTGCCTTCACTTCGGAGTGGGCTTTGATGGTCTCATTCATATAACCGAGATTCTTTACGATAATGGATACTGCCAGGATCAAAACAAGCAGCGTAAACAGGCTGGGATACACATAGGCCGTCGCCTGGGCCATCAGGGTATCACGAAAGATCCTGATCACCTCGCGAACCGTCGCTCCCACAGGGTCGCTTTCCAGAAACTCCTTCATCCCATTCACGTTCAGACCGGAGAAATCCACAACGCTGGATGTAAACTCAAACAACGCATACATCAGGGTATTGAAGATAAAGGCAAGGGTCGGCATGAGCATGAAAAGTTTCACGTTGGTGACCTGCCTCTCTTTGGTCAGCCCCTCCAAGGGCTTTACGACCATCCTGTAAAACAGCACATGCAGACAGATATATGCAAGTTCGGGAATCAAACCGGCTATAGAAGATGTGGTATCATACACCAGCATCATCCCCGGAACCAGCATGGTGGAGCACAGATAAATAAATACGGCGATGGAGGGATTCTTTGCCTTGACGATCTTTACATAGATCAGCAAAAAGATGATCTCCAGTGCAAACAGAATAAAGGTATTCGCGCACACTCCCTTGATGACCGCTTCCATACCGCTCCCGGAATTCAAAAAGAAAGCATCGGAACACAAAGACGCAAAGGATGCCACTGAAGGAGAGATCAAAAGCAGTATGGGAATAAACCGCTTTTTCACGTCAAACAGTTTTCCTGTAATCACGATAAAGTAGATCGCACTTCCGATCTGGATCAAAAACACCAGATTAAGCAAAAAATCAGACATTTCCCTTCACCTCGTTTTACTGCTTCTGCTCTTCGCGGCGCCTGAGCAGATCCCGGTATGCCAAAATGGATGCCACGGTCTTGCTGTCCTGCATTTTTCCCGTATAGATCATCTCCAAAAGTTCATCCAGATCACAGGCAACCACATTCAGATATTCATCCTCATCCAGATGCTGATGTGACCTCACCAGTTTTTCCGCCAGAAATACATCAATGCGCTCGTTGCAAAAGGCCACCGTGGTATAAAGGGAAAGCAAAAACTGCATATCCTCTTTTTCGCAGCGATATCCGGTCTCCTCCTCCAGCTCCCGGAAGGCGCATTCCAAAAACGGCTCCTCTACGCCGTCTCTGCCCCCTGCAGGGATCTCCAGGGTCTCGCGTTCCAAGGCATTTCTGTACTGCCTTACCATGATCAGCTTGCCGTCGTCCCTGACAGCCACCACGGCAGCCGCTCCCTTATGGCCGATAAAGTCCCATTTCGCGGTGTTTCCGTTGGGAATCTGCATGGTATCCTGGTACACATCCAAAATTGCCCCGTGATGGATCAAGGT
>JAEEKV010000058.1 GCA_016282595.1 Lachnospiraceae bacterium | reverse complement strand
GCTCCTTCATAACAAAAGGCTTAAACAGCTCAATGGCCATCTCCTTGGGAAGACCGCACTGATATATCTTAAGTTCGGGACCGACCACGATAACTGATCGTCCTGAATAGTCCACACGCTTACCCAAAAGGTTCTGTCTGAAGCGGCCGCCTTTACCCTTAAGCATGTCTGAGAGCGACTTAAGTGCTCTGTTGCCGGGGCCTGTAACGGGACGTCCTCTTCTGCCGTTATCTATAAGGGCATCAACTGCCTCCTGTAACATTCTCTTCTCGTTACGTACGATGATATCCGGTGCACCGAGATCGATAAGTCTCTGGAGACGGTTATTACGGTTGATTATCCTTCTGTAAAGATCATTAAGATCTGATGTTGCAAATCTGCCGCCGTCAAGCTGTACCATGGGGCGAAGATCGGGCGGGATCACGGGGATCACATCCATTATCATCCATGAAGGATTGTTGCCTGACTCTCTGAATGCTTCCACAACCTCCAGTCTCTTGATGATCTTGGCTCTTCTCTGGCCTGTTGAATCGGCGAGCTCTTCTCTTAATACCCTTGACTCTTCATCAAGATCGATATCATTAAGAAGTTCCTTGATAGACTCGGCGCCCATGCCGACCTTGAACTTGTTGCCCCACTCTTCTCTTGCATCGAGATATTCCTTCTCTGAGAGGATCTGCTTCTTCTGAAGTCCGGAATCAGCGGGATCCAATACTATATAAGATGCGAAGTAGAGCACCTTCTCAAGTACCCTGGGGGATAAGTCAAGTATAAGACCCATCCTGCTGGGGATACCCTTGAAATACCAAATGTGTGATACGGGTGCTGCAAGCTCTATATGACCCATACGCTCTCTGCGGACATTGGCCTTGGTAACCTCAACGCCACATCTGTCACAGATAACACCCTTATAACGTATCTTCTTATACTTACCACAATGACATTCCCAGTCCTTGCTGGGTCCGAAGATCCTCTCACAGAACAGACCGTCGCGCTCGGGCTTGAGTGTTCTGTAGTTGATAGTCTCGGGCTTGGTCACCGCACCTCTTGACCACTCTCTGATCCTCTCGGGCGATGCAAGACCGATCCTTATTGCATCGAAAGTCATCGGTTGATATGTTTCCCTATTATTTACAGGCATTTTCTTAACTCCTTTTAAAAGAAATTATCTTATTCTTCGTCAGTAACCTCAGCGAAATCCTCTTCGAACTCTTCCTCGAAATCCGCCTCATCCTCAGCATCCTCAAGCTGTCCGTCTTCATTGAACTCCTGCTTGGTAAAGCCGTGGAGAGCAAAGGACTCGTTGTCTCTTCCGAAGCGATCGTCGTCGCCCATGGTGATACGATAATCCGTATCGGTATAATCTACAGACTCCATGATCTTGACTTCAGTATTGTCATCACGCAATACCCTGATATCAAGGCCGAGTGACTGGAGTTCCTTAAGCATAACCTTGAATGACTCAGGTATGCCGGCCTCAGGGATGTTGTCTCCCTTGATGATAGCCTCATAAGTCTTAACACGACCGATAACATCATCGGACTTGACTGTAAGGATCTCCTGAAGAGTATATGAAGCTCCGTATGCTTCCAGAGCCCAAACTTCCATCTCACCGAATCTCTGTCCGCCGAACTGAGCCTTACCGCCGAGAGGCTGCTGTGTAACTAATGAGTAAGGACCTGTTGCACGAGCATGGATCTTATCGTCTACCAGATGGTGGAGCTTAAGGTAATGCATGTGTCCGATAGTAACAGGGCTGTCGAAATACTCACCCGTACGACCGTCACGAAGTCTTACCTTACCGTCTCTTGAGATCGGTACGCCCTTCCATAACTTTCTGTGGTCTCTGTTCTCTGACAGATATTGTAATACTTCGGGCAGGAGTTCCTTCTTGTGTTTCTTCTCGAATTCCTCCCACTCGAGATTGACATAGTCATTAGCAAGATCCAATGTATCCATGATGTCATTCTCGTTAGCTCCGTCGAAGACGGGAGTAGATACATTAAATCCGAGAGCCTTGGCTGCAAGAGATAAGTGGATCTCAAGCACCTGTCCGATATTCATTCGTGAAGGCACGCCAAGAGGATTGAGCACGATGTCAAGGGGACGGCCGTTAGGAAGATAAGGCATATCCTCAACAGGTAATACTCTTGAAACGACACCCTTGTTACCGTGACGTCCGGCCATCTTATCACCAACCGAGATCTTACGCTTCTGAGCTATGTAGATGCGCACTGCCTGGTTGACGCCGGGTGATAACTCATCACCGTTCTCTCTTGTGAATACCTTGGCATCAACAACGATACCGTACTCACCGTGAGGCACCTTAAGTGAAGTATCTCTTACTTCTCTTGCCTTCTCACCGAAGATCGCTCTTAAGAGCTTCTCTTCAGCCGTAAGCTCGGTCTCACCCTTAGGTGTTACCTTACCGACCAGGATATCACCGGCTCTTACTTCAGCACCGATCCTGATGATACCTCTCTCATCGAGATCCTTAAGTGCATCTTCGCCGACACCGGGCACATCACGGGTGATCTCCTCGGGTCCCAACTTCGTATCTCTGGCTTCTGCCTCATATTCTTCTATATGAACTGATGTATAAACATCATCCTGTACGAGACGCTCGCTTATAAGAACGGCATCCTCGTAGTTATAACCTTCCCAGGTCATGAAACCGATAAGAGGGTTCTTACCTAATGCAAGCTCACCGCCGCATGTTGAAGGACCGTCTGCGATAACCTGTCCTGCTTCTATATGCTCACCCTTGATAACGATGGGTCTCTGGTTATAACAGTTAGACTGGTTGGATCTGGTAAACTTGGCAACCTTGTAAACCATATCCTCACCGTCATCAGCCTTAACTCTGATCTCATCTGCTGCTACATACTCAACAGTACCGGGCTTGGTAGCCACAAGACATACACCTGAGTCAACCGCAGCCTTAACTTCCATACCTGTTCCGACAACAGGTTCTTCAGTAACAAGAAGCGGAACTGCCTGACGCTGCATGTTAGATCCCATCAGCGCTCTGTTAGCATCATCATTCTCAAGGAAAGGAATGAGGGCCGTTGCAACAGAGAAGACCATCTTGGGAGACACGTCCATGTAATCGAACATTGCCTTGGGATACTCGGATGTCTCATCCTTGAATCTGCCGGCTACCGAATTACGTACGAAATGTCCCTTCTCATCCAGCTGCTCGTTAGCCTGAGCTACATGGTAGTTATCCTCTTCGTCCGCTGTCATATATACAACTTCGTCAGTTACTCTCGGATTCTCCGGATCTGACTTGTCTATCTTACGATAAGGAGCCTCAACGAAACCGTACTCATTGATACGTGCATATGATGCCAGTGAGTTGATAAGACCGATGTTGGGTCCTTCAGGTGTCTCAATGGGACACATTCTTCCGTAGTGGGAATAGTGCACGTCTCTGACCTCGAATCCTGCTCTGTCTCGTGACAGACCGCCGGGTCCTAAGGCTGATAAACGTCTCTTATGTGTAAGCTCACCAAGAGGGTTGTTCTGGTCCATGAACTGTGACAGCTGTGAAGATCCGAAGAACTCCTTGACTGCTGCCTGCACGGGCTTGAT
>JAEEKV010000057.1 GCA_016282595.1 Lachnospiraceae bacterium | reverse complement strand
ATGATTTAAAAAATACAACCAGTCACCTCTTGATTTTACTTCTCCTCCATATATTCCTTCAATAAAATGTTCGGATTTTAATCGGCCTCTCTCTCCCCCTGCGTGGCTGCTCCCATCCTCTCCATAAGCCAAATCCTGTCCAACCAAAATGATCGTCCGAAATCCGGCGGTCACAAATAGGCCAAACGCATTTGTCGCTACAGATCCGCCGTTTGGATATGCGTATGTTTCTCTTCGAAACCTAGACACCGGGAACAGATCAAGATTCATTGATTCATAGATCAGATTTCCATCATAACGCCTTTGAAGTTCCTCTTTTCCCTTAACATTCATTAACAAAGTTAATGTATTCTCTTCATCAAAATCAAGGAAATCATCTCCAACCAAACCATCAGCGATAGCAACAAGATGTGGCTTTACACCATTCTTTGCAACCGTTTTTGCGGCATGCGAAACAACGATCACAATTGCAGTTTTGTATGCCCTTTTTAATTCCTGAACATTCTTCTCTAATGAAGGTCCCGCCGCAACAATGATGATAGGTATTTCTCTGGTCGGTATCCTATCAAGCAACTGTTCTATCGTACTGTTATTATTTAGTTGAGATAATGCCAATAACTCACTTCTCGAATTCACTTCCTTGATCCGTTCACGCGCCGCAGCATCTGTGCTGGATTCAAATATAGCCTTTTTAAACAGACCTACCAGATCCTTTGCTTCCTGTCCATACACATCAAAGAACCCCGGAATCGGAAGAATGCAAGCGTGATACATATTATGAAAAGCCAGTTTTTGGGACAGTTCCCTTTCCAACTCTTCTTTTACCTCTCCTAGAGGTCCAACAACCAATGATATATCATCATTCAAGAGCAAATCCGATACATTTTCCTTGCTAAGTGCATACGAAAAAAGATCTCTGTTAGGTTCCCAAACGAAAAGTACTGCGCCCTTTGGTAGTGCATTACGCAATCTGCGCAAAAAATTTCCGCTTGCAAACCCCATCGCCATGACAAACAGTTTCCCTTTCATAGTTTCCTCAGAAAAATCATATGGATAACTGTCCGATTGTGAGAACCGTTGATCAAGTTCTTCTTTTCGCTCTGCAGAAATTCCCCCACTCAAATCAAAAAGCGAATCTCCCCACTTTGTGCAACAAGCCTCTGCGTTTTCCTTTAAAATCTGCATATCCACCTCTACCACTAAAACACCAGACCCTTCCCTTCTTGGAAAGTGCCTGGTGTTTTTTCTATATCTGAAAACTGCTCTTACAGCGAATTCACATTAGTAAAATTGATATTTACAGGTAATTCAAAAGCGTCGTCTGCGAAATCTTACCGGTTGCCATCAACGCCGCCTGGTAAGCCAGTTCCACACTGGACAGATCCACCGCAACCTCAGCCATATCGATATCCTCATTCTCAGATGATAAGGTCTTGAAATTGGTCTGCTGCTTGGCAAGTCTGTTCTCTACCAACTGTACTCTCGCGCTTCTGTTACCCGTTGCAGTCAGCGCGTTGTTAGCCAGATTGTGATGCTCCTGCATCTTGCTGATGCTACTTTCGAAAAGCTTTTGCATCTTATCATTCAGCATCACGTTAGCCTTCTCTGCCGCCTCAAGCCTTTCCTTCAGGTCTGCATTATTCGGATCCTGCGCCAGCTTATTCTTAATACTGGAGATATTCTTCTCCATCGCATCCACCGCTTCGATGGAATTCACAAGATCATCGATATCTCTTCCAAGAGAAGTGGAAAACAGCTCCTTTGCCAGGGTATTTACCCTGACAGTCTGGTTAAATCCCACATCATAGGAGATATACTGGTTGGCATCCTCTGTCCTTGCTGCCGGATCAAAGGTGGCGTCCAGGTACTTCTCATTATAGGTGACATTTACGCCTTCATCATTGGTCCCTTCGCAGTAGAAATAGTGCTCAGGGCGAAGGTCCTTGGCTTCCCAGTTGCTCTTCTGATAGCTGATGCGAATCTCACCTTCATTCACATCGGTGCCTTCCACATCCCGGGTATTCATCAGCTTGTTGTAAGCATCCTTTCCCAGAAGAAGCTCCCCGGTCTCCGGTACGAAGATAACGTTATTGCCGGTTGCCATTTCGTAAGGATTATTTGTCGGGTCATTTAAAGAGATCGTTGTCGGAGTCAGGCTCTCCTGAAAGCTTCCGCTGTCATCCGGAGAATACTCGATGGTGGGCGTTACGTCTTTGTCAATATTGTCATAAGCCAGTCTCATACGGAACACCTTGGAAGAAGAAATATCCTGGGCTGTGGTTCCGAGAGTCTCTGCATTGGTTTCTGTCAGCTGATTCAGCTTGTCCACGTCCACGTAGGTGATCTCATCTATGGCTTTCCGGTCCAGCTGCTCGATAATGCTGTAGGGCTTATTGGATACTGCCTTGCCGAAGGTAACAGAGGTATTGGTCCGATAGCCGCCGAATACAAAACGTCCTGCATAGTCCGCATCACCGGTAGCGTAAACCTCTTCCTGCAAAGCCTTCAGATTCTGAAGCACTTTATCACGGTCTTCCGTGGTATCAAATCCCACAGAGCCCTTGGTGCAGTTGGCTTCCATATCCTCTACGATACTGAGTACGGTATTGATGGCGCTCTCGGTCACATCCAGCCAGGAATTGGCATCCGGAATGTTCTTGGTATAGTACTGGTTTACCTGATT